>JAHQWS010000175.1 GCA_029856295.1 Promethearchaeia archaeon | reverse complement strand
GGATATTGTAATAAGGGGTATTCCAATTGAATTAGCTTGCTTTTCTAATAACTCCTTTCTTACACCATGCATGCTAACTCTATTATAATCTTCTGAGATTGTGGAAATTAACGTTCTTACGTTAAATGCTTCTCTATTTAATAAATAGAGCGCTAAAACGCTATCTTTACCACCGCTCCAAGAAAAAATAACAGGCTCCATTACTCATCACTGGTTATATTATATTTGGCAATTAGGGCAATAAAATCCATGCCGTTTTGATAATTCAAATCTCTCAATAATTCCTCCACAATTGGGACAACATTCACCATTTTTCCTATGAGGGATAATAAAATCATTAGGATATGTTTTTAATATACCTTTTTTCTCTATCCCGACTTTAAGCACTCTCTTTATGATTTTAAAAAGTTCTCTTAATTTTGAATCATTCAATTCATTGATTTTGGTTTTTGGGTAAATTTTAGCTTGAAATAAAATCTCATCCGAATAGATATTTCCGATTCCAGCAATAATATTTTGATTCATTAGTGCTGCTTTTGCAAAAGCAGTTCTTTTCTGTAAAGATTTCTTAAATTCTCCAAAGTTCATTTTCAACGCATCTACTCCCAACTTTTTTTTATTGATAATATAATTCTCAATATTATTTGTTAAATCTACTCTTCCAAACATTCTTTGAGATATATAGGATAAGAAATTTCCATTTGCAAATTCAAATAAAATCCGACCGTGTTTAGGTTCTTCGTTGATATCCTTAAAGTGCTTTAAATACCCGGACATTCCAAAATGAAATACAATGGAATCTGAACTTAATTTAACAAAAAGATACTTACCGTGTCTTAAAGTAGAGTTAAATATATTAGATTTCAATGTCTTTTTAAAAAGATTTTCTTGAACATTAAGAACTCTATTATCTCTTATAAGAGCATTTCTAATTTCCTGATTTAATGAGGTCTCATCAAAATATTGTTTAAATGTTTCAACTTCCGGTAACTCTGGCATGGCTATCAAATTTTTAATAATTTTGCTTATGCTGTTAAAAAAAAAGATGTGTAAAAAAAATAGTTAAAATAAAAAATAAAAAATTTGGTTTAGAAATTAGAAAAGATCATAAAGTTAGTTTCAGATCCTATAGAATAGACCTCAAACTTACTTCCCTTTTTAGACTTGCAATTCAGTTGTATCATCGGAAACAAATATATCTGCGTAACAATTTGAGTATCTTTGTCTTTTTCATAGTTTTTATAATCGCTTCCTGCGGAATTAATAGTTTTCTTCACAATTTTATCCCAATAGCCCAAAGAGCCCTCAGCCTTATCTTCAAGCTCTTTAAAATTATTAAACTTAATACCTTCAACTGATTCAATAAGATCTTGAAGATCTTTTCCAATTTCTTTTTCATATTTAGTTTGTAAACTACTGTGAAGTACAGGAATACCTGTTACCACCGATTTAAAAGGAACTGGTTGGACCTCGAATTTATAGAGATTTTTATGACCTCCGCATTCACCACAAGGATTTTGAACTTTCCCCGTTCCAAAACATTCTCCGCAAGGATAAGTAAACACCTTTTTCACCTTATTTTGATCCTCACCCTCCAAAACGTTTAAATTATCCTCAACTTTACCGGATCCTTTACAGCTTCGGCATTTTTCATCAATGTATCCTTTTCCACTGCAAGATTTACATGGAACAGCATTTATCGATTCATAGACGGGAACTTTCTCATCTCCCTTCCAATTATCTTTGTTGACATTTTTTCCTTTAAAACTATAATAGGTTTCCTTACTTACCCGAGGAGCCATAACTAAATTTTCTTCTTTCCCTTTTGCGGGCGCAACAGATTTTTTGATTGAAAAATAAATAGCTGCACCTTTAAGCGCGGGAGGAACAACATATTCAGCTGCAGAAATTGCGTCTAATGTAAATACTGAGCCTTTAGTTCCAAATTGCTTTTCCATTTGCTTGCGATCTTTTCTCCCTGCCTGTTGTTTCCATTTTTCGAAAATTGCATCGAGGTTCGGAGTTTTTATACGAACATCTCCCATAGTTAACCATCTTTTTATTTAAAAAATATTATGTGTTTTTTTTACATTAATAAAGAATTATATACCCGGATACTTATATATTTAAATATAAGTTATAAAACATTTAATTTAAGAGAATTTAAAAATATATCACTTAGATAAATATGTCAGAAGAAGAAAAACAAGCCGTCCAATACCTCCTCGACTGGATTAAATAAGAGAAATTAGCGTTCTCTAAGATTTCACAGGGGGGTGTTGAAGACTGGATAAGATATTATCTAGACGCCGGCGATGAGGCGAAGTTGAGAGAAATAAAAGCAGTATATGAGGAGATAAAAGCCGCTTTTGGTTTTTAAGCAAAAAATTTAACTTTCTTAATTTATTTATTTTTGTAGTGAAATAAAAACTAACTGTGTAATTTTTTGTCTATTCCCTTAAGAAACTACTTTTTAGTTATTGAAAAAAATCGTAAAAACAAAAAAGAATTGCTGTTTGATGTAAGTTTTTTTTATTTAAAATCATTCAAGCAAAAATCTCTCTCGTTTAAATATGTGAGTGAACCCTTTTTACGGAGCTCAGTCATCTTTGGGTTAGATATAAAAAATAAAATGAGACCTTTAAAATTCAGCAAGATTGAAAAGGATGACACTGAAACCCCTTTAAATCCTCGACTTTTTAAGAAATTGGTACTTGCTGATGAAAGCAAATTTATAGCACTTTCAAGCCAAACTAACCCTAAAGAATTTGCTCCAATTATGAAGATGGTACAAAATTTTCAATTTGATACAAGTAAGATAATAAAATTAACATTTTGTGAAACGTGTTTAGATAACAAGAAATTCAAATTATTAAGAAAGGGAGCTCAGATATTATCTTATAAAAATCAAATTATCTGCTCGGATTGTGCTTTAGATTTCGTTTTGAAAAATATTCGTATGACTGGATTGATGCATTCAGAGACTAAAATTAGTCCTAAATTAAAAAACTTTTTCAATCACATGATTTTGAAGTTCAGAGATATCAAAAAAGTTCTTTCGGCTTTTAAATCAGATTTTAATCCAGTTTTAAATAGAGATGTAACTCTTTATGATATTGAGAAAAATCCAGCAATAAGCAAAAAATATTTGAATTATAGGGTTAGTCATTTAGACTTACATCCTTCTTTTAAAGAGATATTGGGAAATTTAAAAATTTCAACCCTCTTACCCGTACAAGCTATTTCAATAGAGAAGGGATTATTATCAGATTGGAATGATCAATTAATAATGGCACCTACTTCAGGAGGTAAAACATTAGTCGGCGAACTAGCGGGTATTTCAAAACTTCTTGATAACAAAAATTCTAAGATGTTATATCTAGTTCCAATCGTAGCTTTAGCTAATATAAGAACGGAAGAATTCAAAAAAAAGTATAAGTCGCTAAAATTAAAAATTCTTAAGAGAGTAGGGGAATCTCTTCTTGAAAAAAAAAAGGAGATTTTACCAAAAGACTTACACGACGCCGATATTATAATCGCTACATATGAAGCAATTGATTTTATTTTGCGAAGTGGTAATATGGGGCAATTAGGAGCGATTAAGACTATAGTTGTGGATGAAATTCAAGTTTTAATCGACCCTGATCGTGGTTATTTATTAGATGGATTTATCGCTCGCTTAAAATCTCTTTTTAAAGATGCTCAGTTTTTATATCTCAGCGCAACAGTCGGAGAGCCAGAATTATTAGCAAAAAAGCTAAACTGTTCTCTAACTAGGTATAATAACCGTCCTGTTCCTATTGAACGTCATTTACTATTATGCCTTAACGAGAATATAAAGCATAGAAACATAGCAAAACTGGTTCGCGCAGCCTTTTCGCGTAAGTCTAATTATGGTTTTAAAGGCCAATCAATAGTCTTTACAAACACCAGAAAAAAATGTGAAGCTTTAACAGCTTATCTACAGAACAAAGGAATTAATGTGAGAGCATATCACAGCGGACTAACTGGTGAAGAAAGAAAAATAATTGAACTAGAGTTTCAATCTCAGAGAATTGCCGGCGTTGTTGCCACCGCTGCTTTAGCGGCTGGAGTTGACCTTCCTGCAAGTCAAGTTATTTTTGAATCTTTAGCAATGGGGATAAATTGGCTTACTGTAGCTGAATTTGAACAGATGTTAGGAAGGGCAGGCAGATTAAAAAAGCATGATTTGGGTTTAACATATATATTAGTTGAGCCGGGAAAAATTTACTCACCAAAGATGTCTGAAACAGAGGAAAACATCGCTATTAAATTATTAAATGGAAAAATAAAAGATTTCGAATTAGAGCCCAATGAAAACAGATCCCTTACTGAATTGTTAGCTTTTGTATCTATGTTCAACCAAGGAATTGAATATAAAAGAATTTACGATTTCTACGATTTATTAATCAATAATGATTATAATGTCGAATTATTTACTAAGAAATTGAATAATCTAAAACTTATTAGAATTAAAGAAAATTATATCCATAAACCTACTCATGTTGGTCAATCTATAGCCAAATCTTTTTTAAGTGTCGATGAGGGTTTAGAAATAATAGAAATATTACGAAATCAAGAAATAAGAAGTATTAAACATTTAGCCCTTGACCTTAAACCTATGAGGAATGTGTATCTATCTAAAAAAATCGTAGCTGAATTGTCTAAAAATGTAAGGATGAAATACTTCTCAAATAATTTTTTTAGTGCATCAATTCTTTCTTTGATGAATGCTGAATATGTAAGAAAAAGAAAAAGATTTTCCAGTGATTTTATACAACTTATTATGAAATGGATTAATAATATTTTTAATTGCAATTGTAAAGATAATCCGTATTGTGATTGCGGAAGAATTAATTTAGAAAAAATTATATTCGATTTAAGGACTAAAGAGAAATTTTCCATTGCACAAATTTCTCAATATTTAGAAGATGAATATGAATTGTTGGTCTTCAAGGGAGACTTGATTGATTATCTACAAAACTTGATTTATTCACTGGAAAGCGTTAAAAATATTGCAAAGGGAATTAAAAATTTAGGCGCAGCATATACGGAAGAATTATCTGAAATTCCTAAGATTATTGAAAAAATCAAGGGTTAATTTTTTATACATTAAGAATTAATTCTTTATACGATCATCTATAAAATAATAATGAGAGAATTTAATTAAGGGATTTAAAAAATACCCATAAAAAAGCAAAATCTCCTTGAAATGTTATATACAATCTTTCTTTATCAGAGTGAAAGTGGGCTTTTAATCTATGATAAGAACTTTCAAGACATTAGTTCCGGAAAAATGGAATTATTTAGTTCTTTTTTCTCGGCTTTAAAAAGTTTTATTGGAGAAATGGTATTAGATGGGGCGAAAGAGCTGAAAAACATAGAGTTAGGTGATTACACAGTATTAATCACATCTATAAATGAAGTTAAAGCAGATTTGGTTGTTATAGGTGATAAGG
>JAHQWS010000174.1 GCA_029856295.1 Promethearchaeia archaeon | reverse complement strand
GTATTAAGGGATATGATAAAAAAATAAAACTCTTTATCAATCCTTTAAATATATCAAAATAAGAAATTAAACTAAAAAAAGAGAAAAAAAATTTAAGGTTTTTCTTTTTGATTTTTCATTGCATGACCCATTTTACGCCAAGATTGTCTTCCTAGTTCCCACATCTTTCCTTGAGTGTTTTCACCTTTTAATTCACGACCAATCCATTTTTGTCCAGCCGGAACTTTTTTCCCCATACCAACAAAAGAGGTGGCTCCAACCATCGAATCATTTTCTGCAGTTACTGTAATCATCAATACTGATCGGATGCCTACAACTGTGTTATTTCCCAGTGTTGCTCCATGAACTATCGCACCAAAACCTATCAAATTATTATCTCCGATAGTAGTCTTAAAACCTTCGGCAGTATTGATTATACAAGCATCCTGGAAAACATTTTTAGCACCGATATCAACCTTTGCAAAATCTCCTCGTATTATGACTCCTTGATAGACAACATTATCCGCCCCCATTGTAACATCACCAATGATACAAGCAGAATCTGAAATCCAACAAGAGGGATCGATCTTTGGAGATTTAATTTCCCCATTTATTTCAATTGGGATTATCGGCATTTTTTTCACTTAATCCTTTTTTCAATTTTTAATATCTTAATCTAAGATTATTAATTATATTATAGAAAAGAAAAAATTTTTATTTTAAAATCTTTTTAATAGCCCACTCTATTAGTCACTAAAATCAATAAACTAAAAATAAATTGAACTTTTTAGGATAAAGTACTATAAAGAGAATATGAAATTGAACATATTAGATAAAGTTTTAAAGATATATCAGAAGTATTATATTTGCCCATATTGTCTCGGACGGATGTTCGCCCTCTTAGGAACAGATACTACTAATTTTAAAAGGGCTTATTCTTTACTTCTTTCGTTGACTTTAGAAAATCACAGAATTTTACTCACCAATAAAAATAAGGAGAATAATGCACTATTAAACTTAAGAATTCTTGCTGAAAATGCCAAATTTTCACCAGCTCGGAAAGTCTTGGAAAAAGAGGGTCATGAATATACCCAAATTGATTCTACTAAGACATGCTATTTATGCAACAATATATTTCTAAACTTACAAAAATATGTTAACAAAGCAATAAATAATACAGAAAATTATGAATATAATACATTTTTGTGTGGGACAAGCCCTAATTCTAAAATAATAAACCAAGAAGATAGATTCAAAGCAGAATTCAATTTATTGGAATCTGAGTCATTTAAAACTCATTTTAATCGAGAAATTGGAAAATTACTATCAAGTATTATAAATAAACCTCCAGAATTTGAAAATCCTGACATTCTTATCATATATTCTTTAGATTTTGATGAGTTTGAAGTTCAATTACTCGTAAGATCTCTGTTTATATATGGAAGGTATAATAAGTTAATAAGGGGTATTCCTCAAACCCGATGGCCTTGTAGAAAGTGTAAAGGAAAGGGATGTGATAAATGTAATTTTACAGGAACACAATATGATACTAGCGTCGAGCAATTAATTAATCCTTTATTTATTGAAAAGTCAAAGGCAACTGGATCTAAATTTCATGGTGCTGGAAGGGAAGATATAGATGTAAGAATGTTAGGTAATGGTAGACCATTTATTCTTGAATTGAAAGAGCCTAAAACTAGAAATTTAGATCTTAATTACATTATGGTGGAGCTTAATAACACACAAGATGGAAAAGTACAAATTTCAAATTTAAAATTTAGTAATAAAAAAGAAGTCATTGCTTTAAAAGCAAAAGCAGAAAATACTAAAAAAGTATATTTGGCACTAATTGAAGCTGAAGAGGCTATAGAAATAAAAGAATTTGAAACTAAATTAAATTTATTGAAAAAAACAATTGAAAATAACAAAATTTATCAGCGAACTCCAAATAGAGTCTCTCATCGACGTGCTGATTTAATAAGAGAAAAATATGTTTATAAAATAGAGGGTGAATATATAACTTCAAATTTATTTCAATTTACTATCGAAACTCAAGGGGGAACTTATATAAAAGAATTAATCAGTGGTGATGATGGGCGTACTAAACCTTCTTTTTCTGAAGAATTTGGTAGTAAGCTAATCTGTAAAGAATTAGATGTTATCGATATAAAAGACTAAATTAAATGATTATAAATAATTCAAATCGACTAAAACCAAAAAATAAATAAATTATACTTCATATTTTTACTAAATTACGCGATTTAAAAATATAATAATTTGCTCAAAAGTTGATAAACGTGACCCTACATAAAGGCTACAGAAATAAAACGCGCCAAAGGCACAAAAAGAACTGTCGAGCAAGAGGCTTAGGCTCAATCGAAAAATATTTAGAAGATTATAATGTTAATGATAGAGTGGATATTATCACCGATCCATCCCAACATAAACGGGGAATGCCCCATAGAAGATATCATGGTAAAACCGGAGTAATTGTAGGTGTAAGGGGCCGTTGTTATGAGGTTGCCGTTAAGTTAGGGAATTCTACAAAAATGTTAATAATTGGAAAGGAACACCTAAGGTTAAATACTATTTCTATTAAAAATTAAAGTGTATAGTTGAAAAAGATTAAGTGATTCTAATGTCTGGAAGAAAAATTAGCGAAAAAACAGTTTCTATACCAGAGGTTAAAAAACTCATGGAAACTGTCAAGGAAAGAGTAATGGAAATCGATGAAGAAGGAATGTCGCACTTTCAAGATATAACTTATAACTATGTTAATCAATTTGCAAAAATGAGTGATAAAGATGCTAAGAAAATTAAGAAATTTCTTATGGATACTTATGAAATAGAAGAGATTTATGCTATTAATATTGTAAATGTTGACCCTCAAACTGTTCCCGAATTACGAATTATTTTTGAAAAAAGTTATATAGGTAAATCTTTAAATGAGGAGCAGCTCCAAGAGATTATATATCAAATTAAAGATTTAAAAACATTATAAATTAAAAATAATCCATTTATATTCGTATTAATTAAGAATAACACATCGAAGACTTTATAAGGCTATATTGTTTTTAATTTTAATGAGCAATCCTGTATTGAATTTATTAAGAAAGGGATATTTTCAATAAAAAAAAATTATTATGGTTATTGGAAAAGTAAACAAGAAGAAAACTAGTGGGTGTAATGGAAAGAAGAGATCAATACAGAAGGCAACCTCGCAGAAAAGATTTTCAGAAGGGGGGCCCGAGAAAGAAAAAACAATTTATAAAAAAATCTCGAGAACTTGTTATTTTGGATGTGCTATGGCATGGTCATCCAGAAGATGATAAACCCAGTTGGACAAAGAATCCTTTAGCTCAAGTGCTTACTTTTCCAGATTTCGTTCTTTATGAAGTAAAAACAAATAAATCTCCACATATTGACTTAAAACCTGAAGAAAAGAAGATTTATGAAGAATTTCTAAGAGAAAATAAATTAAGAGAAGTTCTAAAAAAAATTGATTATGAGGAATTAACAAATACTTCCAAAGCATTAATTCAGCCCATATTAGAAAAGGAGGTCTTAAATTTTGAAGAGGAATTTATTAATTTCTTTAATAATTCAACATCCATAACACCGAGAATGCATGCACTCAAATTATTACCTGGCATTGGGAAAAAGCATATGTGGGAAATAATTGAAGAAAGAGAAAGGCAAAAATTCGTAACCTTCCAAGATATAGCCGATAGAACGAGTATCTCACATCCAGCTAAACAAATTGCCCTTAGGATAATTAAAGAACTTCAGAGAGAAGGTATTAAATATTATCTCTTTTCAAAAACTCAAAAATACGAGTAATACTTTAAATATGAATAGAAAAGATGTACAGCTCATTTTAAAAGAACTTAACATTGTACCTAAAAAACAATTAGGTCAAAATTTTCTGATTGATAAGAATACTAGAGACATCATTATTAATCAAGCACAAGTTTCAACTAATGATATAATTTTAGAAATAGGCCCTGGATTAGGTGCTCTTACTGAGAAACTCGTTGAAATTGCGAAAAAAGTGTATATCATTGAAATTGACTCTCGTCTTTCTACTTTTTTAAAAAACAAATTTTCTAATTATAATAATATAACAATAATTAATGGCGATATCCTAAAAATAGATATCCCTGATCATAATAAAGTTGTGTCTAATTTACCTTATACAATCACAGGTCCAATTTTAGAGAAGGTATTCTTTAAGGAAAATCCTCCACAGGGAATTTTAACTATTGAAAAAGCTATTGCGGATAGAATATTTTCTCAAGATAATTATAAAACCTCATCCCGGATTACAATTAGTGTCAACACCTTTATGAGACCCAAAGAAAAACATAAAATTTCAAGAAATTCATTTTATCCTACACCCAACATTGATCTCACTTTAATTAATCTCACCCCGAGAGAAAAAATCGATAAATTCTTAGTAGACGAATACAAACGAACATTTTATTTGAATCTTATTAGAGGAATTATGCCATTTAAAAACAAAAACCTTGCTAATGCCTTAGAACTATATATAAAAAAAAAGCTTAATCTTGATCTGAATAAAAAGGAAATAGTCAATATTTTAGAACAAAATAATATCAAAAATAATAAGGTTTATAGTCATATCATTAGTGATTTTGTGAATATTAGCAAAATTTTTTATGAAAAAATCGGATTAAAAGGAAAATGTGATTAAAATTAAAATTTTTCCCGATCCCATCATTGATTACGATTTTGAAAATGTTTATAGACCAGCAGACGATACATATTTGGTAGTTGATTATTTTAAATACTATCTAGACAATGACTTTTTTGATGGGGTCCCTTTAGAGAACATAAGAAATGTTTTAGATATGGGAACGGGTACAGGCTACATTGCGTTATCTCTTCAAATTATGAAAGCTATAATTCTAAAATTTAACCCGAAAGTTTATGCTTCGGACATTTTAGAAGAAGCTATAGTACTTTCTAAACATAATGAAAGATTAAACAATTGTGAGACTGATATTGAGTTTATTAAATCAGATCTTTTTAAATCTTTTCCAACAACTCTTAAACATTTATTTGACGTTATTATATTTAATCCCCCTTACTTACCATCTTCCAATATCATACAAAAAAATAAAATTAAGAAGAAAATTGATTATAGTTGGGATGGTGGAGAGTTAGGTTTTGAAACTTTTTTAAGGTTCTTAGATGAAGCCAAAATTTTTCTTAATTTGAACTCAAATTCACGCATCTATTATGTAAGTTCAAGTAGAATCGATTTAAACTTATTAAATGAATTAATCTCTAAGAAAGGTTATGAAAGAACTTATCTAAATAAAATCCATATTTTTCTTGAAGATATATACTTAAATCGTTTAGAACTAAAGATTATTTAAAAGGGTCTTCGGTTTCGTCGCTTTTCTAATAATTCCACTCCGTGCTTATTTAAAGTCCTCCTTAAACTATTAAATAAGAGATTTATTTCGTCTGGTTTAAAGACT
>JAHQWS010000173.1 GCA_029856295.1 Promethearchaeia archaeon | reverse complement strand
ATATTTATTTAGAAGCTTCACGAATTTCAGTCCCGAAATTTATTGTTGACCTTCCAAATATTGATGAAGAGTTAGAATTTCAATTAAAAAACAAAGAAGTGGAGTATAAATCCAATCGAGATTATTTACGCAGTGGTTATAATCAATTTTTAAGGAAAAGTATAAGGTTTAATAAGGGTTATCATATCAAAATTACTGGAGATATTCCTATTAATGCTGGAGCTGCTAGCTCTTCTGCTTTTGTTATCGCATGGCTTAGTTTTTTAAATTTAATTTCGGGGGAAAAAATAAGTAAAATGGAGCTCGCTGATATTGGATACCAGACAGAAGTAGCCGAATTTGGAGAGGCAGGAGGAAAGATGGATTTTTATACTTCTATCTATGGTGACATCATTTTCCTAAAACCTACTGAAAGCATTTCAGAAGTAATTGAGATCCCCATGAAGCTAGATGGTTTTGTTTTAGGAGATTCTAAAGAAAAAAAAGATACAGTCGAAGATCTCCGTAGGGTAAAAACGTTATCCAAAGAAGCCTTTAAATCTTTAAGAGAGGTTATGCCAAAATTTAAAGAATTTCACACTAATCTTGAAGATATTAAACCTATATTGCCAAGTCTTAATAAAGCATACCAAGAAAAAATAATTGGTAATATTATTAATAGGGATCTAACTTTATCAGCAAAAAACATAATCC
Organism: Promethearchaeia archaeon; assembly: GCA_029856295.1. Classification (GTDB taxonomy): domain Archaea; phylum Asgardarchaeota; class Lokiarchaeia; order Sigyniarchaeales; family SOKP01; genus LW40-45. The sequence continues at coordinate 4,806 of JAHQWS010000173.1, read as the reverse complement.
TTGAATGGCAAAAAAAAAAAATACAATCTCCAAATTCTGATGAGATCCATAATTTCTATTATCAACTAGGTCAACTTTTGAACAAGCATCAAACAGAGCTAAGTGAACATATAAAAATTTCAACACCTAAAATAGATAGAATAATCTCTGCTTGTATAGACTCTGGAGCATTAGGGGCAAAAATTAATGGTTCTGGTTTTGGAGGAACAATGTTCGTCCTAGCACCGGGTAGGGAGGAAAAACTAATGCAAATCCTAATTAATGAAGATACTGATGCTTATCAAATAGCAACTAGTAATGGAGTTGAACAATACTGAAAGCTATTATTTGATGTACGGGAATTGGAAAGCGAATGAAACAATATATGGAAGCAGTAAAATTTTAACATATTAAGATGTAAAAAATAGAAGTAATTCGAATATTAAAAAGATTATAAAAAAGTAAGAAATCCATGCTTTTAATGCAGAGATATCCCATTTTGGCTTTTCTCCCCATAAATATACATCTTGAAACATCTCTCCTAACATCATAAGGGGTCTTACAACTTTATACCAAAGGTTTTCTTTATGATCAATAGGATATTTTATCGCTTCTGTTAGGATGATATCTGTTTTATGATTTCGCAATTCCTCGATAATAGCTTTTTCTGTGAAATCTCCAGCGTTTAATAGAGTCCAACCGCATAATGGATGGCGGAAAGGTTCATGCATATCTGTAGCACAACAAAGACTAATATTTGAATGAGATTTAGCAAATTCAACACTAACTCGATCAATTAAGGAATTATCATCATCCCAATTGACGCACTCTATTAAATCAACACCCCAAGAATAAATTTGTTCTCTTGTAGGATGATCAGGCATACGAGAAATCCCTCTACCAACTATTGGCCATGTAGACCAAGGATAATGGCATACAGCCACCACACCTCCCATTTCATGAACTTTATCAATAGCCTCCTTAATATGTTTATCTGTGGGATAATTTGGAATTTTTTTACTGTCCCAATCTGTAATCCCTATAAAACACATGTGAATTCTATTTGTTGAATATTCTAAACCAGGGATCAGAATAAATTTATTCTTATATTTTTCTTTTATTCTTAAAACTTCATCAATATTTTTCATTGTATTGTGATCTGTAATAACGCACGCATTAAATCCAATGCTCATATGATATTTGACGTTTTCTTCTACTGACAACTTGCCATCACTTGCTTTGGTATGGCTATGTACATCTAGTAGAACATTCCATTTTTGTTTGTCATATTCAGGGTGGTAATATTGTGTATTATCCTCCCAATCTCCATCCTTATATCTATATTTGGATGGTCCATAAATGCTTAGGTATAAGGAAATTATAATGAGGAAAATGATTATTATATAAAAAATAACAAACCGAACCAAAATCATAATTCCAATGAAGAATGATAAAATAAATATAGAAAATGTAAATAACCCCATCAAATATAGAATGCTAATTGGCTTTTTCTCCTTTTTATCCATAAATTAATCACAATTCTCGCTTCAATTTATACGCATAGAAGTATGAATAAGGATAAAATATTAAACTAAATAAAACTTGTTTTGTAGATCCGTAAATTCTAAAGATATATATAATTTCTATTATCAATTAAAAGAGAGTTAGAAAAGATTTTGGATAAAAATTAGGAATGGTGTCATAGTTTATTGAAGGGTGTCATTTTATGTGCAGGGTATGGAAAGCGATTGAGACCATACACAGAGACTTACCAGAAAACAATGATTCCAATCCATGGCAAACCTTTACTGGAATATATTATGAATGGGGTTAAATCTGCGGGATTCACGGATTTGATTATAGTTGTAGGATATCGTAAAGAACAAATTATAGATTACTTTAAAAATGGCGAAAAGATGGATTTAAGCATTGAATATATTGAACAAAAAAAATTGAATGGTACTGGTGGAGCTTTACTGTTATGTGAAAATCTAATAAAGGAATCCCATTTTTTTTTAACGTGGGGTGATATTTTAGTGCCACATAGGATATATAAAGAAGTTTATAAAATATTCAAAAATGAAAATCAAGATTTCGTTCTTGTTACAAATTATACTGATAATCCCTATAAAGGTGCTAATATAGCATGCAACGGTAACTATTGTGTAGATATTGTTGAAAAACCGCCAAAAAGTGCTCCTTGTACAAATCTCAATAATAGTGGCATTTTTATTTTCTCAAGGCAAATTTTTGAAGTGCTTAACACTCTTCAACCCTCTAAAAGAGGCGAAATCGAAATACCTGACGCACTGAGTATTGGGATGAACGAGAGGAATTGGCAAGTGCGTGTTTTAAAAATGGATGAGGCTGATTTTAGAGGAGATTTCGGAGATATTAAAGAATATGAAAGACTAAAGGAAGAAAAAAAATGGCTTAAAGATTTAAAAACCTAAGAAGTTTACTTTCGATTAAAAAAGTTTATTTTTATAAATTAGTATGATAAAAATTCTGTCATAAAAAGCTTTTCTTAGACATTTTTCTATAATTCATAAAACCAACTTATATAATTCCGTTGAATTTCCTTTATCTCGTTAAATTAAATTAAATCACATTACTATATTCATGAGTGGTAAAATATGAATGAAGTTCGAAAAGTACGTTTAACTTTAAAAAGTAGGCCAACGCTCGAAGGAGCTGGAGTCAGATTAAAAAGAGCATTTGGGTATGATGATCCTTGGTTAGATCCATTCTTGCTTTTAGATGATTTTCACTCTGATAATCCCGATGATTACATCGCAGGGTTCCCTTGGCATCCCCATCGAGGTATAGAAACCATCACTTATATACTTCATGGAAAAGTTGAGCATGGGGATAGTTTGGGTAATGGTGGGGTAATCGAATCAGGAGACGTTCAATGGATGACGGCCGGGAATGGAATTGTACACCAAGAGCTGCCTAAGCATGAAAAGAAAGATCCTTTGCTTTGGGGTTTTCAATTATGGGCAAATCTTCCCTCCTCTCATAAAATGATGGATCCTCGATATAGGGATATAAAAAAAGACCAAATTCCTGAAATTGAAATAAATGAGGGTAAAGTGAAAATTAAAATCATTTGTGGCGAGGTTCAGGGAACTAAAGGCCCTGTTCAGGACATTATTACAGAACCAGAGTATTTAGATGTTACAATAATGCCAAATTCAGAATTTCGGCATCCCATAACAAGAGGCCATAATGCTTTTGCTTATGTTATTGAGGGGAAAGGATATTTTGATGATCAAAGAGAGCAACTTTTATCCAATGAAAACTTTATAATTTATCGAGAAGGAGATGAGGCCCTCATTAGCACTGCGGAAGAACAAGTACGATTCCTCTTAATTTCAGGGAAGCCAATACGGGAGCCGGTAGCTTGGCGTGGTCCAATCGTTATGAATACTGAAGATGAGTTAAGAATTGCTTTTGAAGAATATCGAAATGGAACGTTTATTAAACACGGTAAAGAAGTTTATACATGACTTCTGAAATCTTAAGATTATTTCGGTAAATATTATTGCATATCAATCACGAGGAGGGCACAAGTTTGAGGATAAAAGGAGAGCTTCATACACATTCTCATCTTTTGATATTGGTCAATTTATTTTTCAAATCCATTTAAATTCACCTATTCTTTAATAAGAGTACCACCAGCTCTTTTTTTCGCCCTTTTTCTAAACGCATCCTGAAACCCTGGTTTATAATTCATGTACTTGGGAATTGGATACCTCAATCCCGCACTGTGAGTCGCTTCTAAGCCCTCTATGATAATATCTAATTTACTTCGCGGAATAGAGTACATAACTTCATGATCTTCTGCCCCACCCCACACTCTATCTCCATTTCCTAATATTACCAATTGAGGTTTGTTAGTTTGAAAGGTTTTTATTACCCCAATATGGCACGATCCCATCCTTCCGGCGTCTGTAAATTCAAGCATACCACCTTCCATATAAAGATATGCTTGAGTTAACCGCATTGCTTGAGCAGGCATGCAATAAATTTGGACCACATCCGGAACGACCTTTGTTCGTGTGAGTGGCGAGATTACTAGGCCAATATATTCATTGTTAAAGGTATATAAGTGTTTTTGCAATTTTTTCGAGGTTTCTAAATTTTTTGCATAAAGTCCAATATTGAATTGATGACCCCATTCTGTCATTTCTTCAGAAATTAGATCCCATCCATAAAGCACTCTAGCTAATCTGCACACACAATCTTCTTCCGTTATTGCCACCGTCCATCCATATCGGCGAACTATTGAGAAATTCTGACAAATAAAATTTTGAATTTTTAAATCTTTCTGAGGCTTCCTACTATTCGGGGGAATATCATTTTCATTTTTTATCAATTTAATGGCTATAGGAAAAGTAGCGGGTCTTAAATACTGCTCTAATTTTTTCCCATAATCCCAATATTTATCCAAACTTTCACTCATGTTAATAACCACTGCATTAAAATCTAAAATTTTAAGATGATATTAATTCAAATATTAAAAGATATATAATTGGTTTTATAATATTTCAGCATACATTTATTTTCTAAGAAATCTTCAAAGATTTTCGAAACAAAAATTTTAATATTTCATAATCCTATATTTAAGATAAATTCAAATTTGAGTTGTTAAAAAAAATGATCTTTCAACTTGGTGAATTTGTTGGAAATGTAATCTTAGTAATTTTATTAACCATGATAATAGTAGCAGTTATAGCATTTATACTTGGAATTATAATAATAAAATGGCTGGCGAGTAAAAAAGATTGGGATGATTCATGGAGTAAAGCGATAGGTGGAAAT
>JAHQWS010000172.1 GCA_029856295.1 Promethearchaeia archaeon | reverse complement strand
GATAGATTATAAATAAAATAATCAAATGAAAGATTCATCCGATATAGTAAATTTTGGATAATATGTAAGGCACTTATCCCATCTGCATCATTGTGGGAAATTGCTATCACTTTATCGTATTTATAATCAATAAAGTGATCAATGGCATTATTAAGAGCTTCCAAAAATTTACTTCGATTAGGCTTTTCAGTCATTCATATCAATTAGCATTTTAAATAAAAAAACGAATATTGTTATATATATTATTGTTTAGGGGAAATAAATTTATATTCTTACTTTTCAAACAAAAATTTTTTAGTTTAAAAATTTGTTAAAATTCCTACTTGCAAATCTAATAAATTTTGAATTGCTTTTATACAAAAAAACAAAAGAAGAATACAAATTAATAAAAATTAAAATCTTAAGAAAAATTATTTAGTATTACTTAATTTTGTGTTCTAACTGAGAATAATTAAGGATTTATATGATGTTACCTTTGAGTAAGAGAAGAACAACTGTAAGGAATCTCTTATTTATATTTATATTATTAAATATTTTAATTCCAGTATTATCAACTGGTTTAAATAATACTGCATCCACTAATTTTGTGAATAATTCTTATGAAGAACGCGTTCTTAAAACGCAAGGTTTTTCAAAAGATGATTATAAACCTATCCTTGATGAGGAAAAACAAGCTCTTGGAGATATAAACATCACGGATTTAAATTTTGATGAAATAGGAATCAACTCAACCAATGATATGAATAGCAATTATATAGAGGATTTATCATCTGGCTCATTAAAGATGACATATATAGAAACATCATTTAATAGGACTTTAAAAAAAGCTCAAGTTGATAATCTTGATGAAAATATCACAGAATATAGAAAAATAACCGTTTTATTAAATGAGTCTATAAGTGTTGAATATAATCAATCTACAGAGGGATATCTGTATTATGCTCCGAAATTAACACCATTTTTAGATGCTCAATTATGGGTTGAAAATGATACAGGACTTCCTCTTCAGGAGGTTAAAGAGGGAAATTATTCGTTTGTAAAAATTGGTATTATCAATATCAACTTTTTAAGATTTAATTATAAAGATTATTTTACATATAATAGTCTCAACTTTACCATGCATCTTCTATGGGAATATAACATTACAATTGAAAATTGGAAATTAACACAAGACATAGACCAAGAATTACTTTTGGATGATGAAGAAGATAACATTATTAATCCTAATTTTAATTATAATTTTAAAATAGCTGGGAATAGATATAACAAATATGGTAATGCAACCATTTTAGCTGATAATTTAGAAGTCAATCTAACGATAAATCTTCCGGATAAAGAATTATTAAGGAATATTAAATTTAAAATAAATTCTGATAATCAAAATAAATTTTTAACTACAGATAATTCTATATTTATCAGTAAAGATTTAGTTATAGCAAATGGAAGTTTAATTGAAATTGACTTCTATGCGAGCTACAGAATACTATTTGTTGATCCTGTCAAAGACACGTGGGCTATAGACAGACTTGTAGAAGATACAGATATAAGGGAAAGAATTTATTTTCCATATATCTATTCTGGTCCTGAACGTATTTATATAAAATATGTTAATATAATAGAAAACACAGTCTCATTTGGACAAGTTATCAGCACTAGTTCTTTATTTGGAAGATCTGTATCCTATGATGAAGTAAATATTACAGAATTTGAAGAAGATATAAAAAATAGTTTAATATTCAGTGAAAATACTACCAAAAAGGCAGGTATCAAACTCACTCTGCCTTATTTGATTAAAGGAGAAACTTGTCCAATTACAATAAAATATGAAACAGATTTAGATTTAAGAATAAAAGTCACAGATAGTATCCGGTTGCCTATCGCAGGATTAGATGTTAAAATTTACTATTATGGAGAGTTATATGGAACTTACATATCAAATGAGAAGAACCAACCTATAGGTACAACAATCACAGATGAAAATGGTGAAGTTTTTGTTAAAAATGTCCCCAACGGGAATTATACTATTAAGATTTATCAAGGTGAAATTCTAATAAAAGAAGCCGAAGTAAGTGCCTATATCGAAATGAATTTTGTCATCACTCCAATTATTCATTTTCCTTTTGTAATCATGATTTTAGGTTCGATTTATGGATTAATTTTTGGCATAGGGTATTTTATTTATCGTAAACAAAAATGATATTAATAAATAAAATTGATAGTCATATTCGTTGATAATATTGAAGATTTCGTCTCATTCTTAAACAAAAGGGTTATGAATGAAGTATTTTATGAATTAAAACGATCAAAATCTAATAATGATCTTTCTAGTGAAGTTAAGATTGAATTAATCTTACACTTCCTGTCGAAAGTAGAAGAGTTTATGGTACTTTTCGAAACAAAGGTCGATATATCTAATTCAAAGCATCCAACCTCAAATGAAGGTCAAGAAATAATTGTTGAGTTAGAAAAAATCTTCAACCAAGTGGACTCATCAATAAGCTTAATAAAAGGAAAAATACGTGAGATCTATCTTTCCTTCTCAACTTAAAATATAACTTTGATTATAGCTTTAGAAGTAAATAATAAGATTATTTAAACTAAGATTTTTTATTTCTTCGACAGAGGATGGTATTGTCAACTCAGAATAAGATGCTTTCCTTAACATTTCTCGGGGTGGCGGTTTATTCTGAAAGAAAGTGGAAATTTCGTAGAATACTTTCGCAGCTGCTCGAGACGATAACGTGCATGCTTTTTTATAATATTGAATAAATAATGATCTGATTTGTTCCTCGAACGGTACTTGACGAGGGATATTTATGAGATTATGGTACATTTCTAAGGATGGTATGACATATTTGAGTAATGAGACATTAAACTTTTGTATCTCTTCTGAAATTTCAGATAGAAAGTTTTCCGCTGATGTGTTATGGACACCTTTTGTAAAAAATAATCCTAAAACTGCTAAGAATTTCATCAATTCTGTTCTACAAATTGCGTCTTATGCTCTCGTCATTAAAGAGATGTTAAGTTTAGATAATGTTAAGATAAAATGTGTTTCATTCAATGAGCAGACTGAAATGGTATATGATCCCGAAGCGATTCTCAGAGACATAACTAATTTTATATATAGAAATGTACCGAAAAAACCTGCTTGGGGTAAATATTTACCTTTTTACCTATCTATTTAAATACTTTTTTATATATTTATTAACAAGCTACCAAAAATTTGTGATGCCATATTTGTATAAGGGACTTCTATATTGCTACCAGAAAAGAGTTAAATAAGGAGTTTTTAAAGCAGAAATTAATTTCTCATTTCGGATCCGATTCATTTCCAGTGGATAAAGCTGTTGAAGTCATTTGGCGCAATATCTAAGGAGATGGGGTATTAACTTCCAATGATACCGGTTTTGACTATCATTTTGATAAAGTTTTAAAGAAAGGATACCGATTTGGAGAATTTTTTCGAAGTATAGAAGGAAAGGGTTATACCCATTTTTACCCTGGAACTCTATATGCTAAAAATGAGTGGTTATATAATATAAGGATTGACGACGAGGATCTAAATTTCTATGTTAGCGAGTATGAAGATTTTTAGGACCACTGTGATATCGTTCATTTAATTATGGTTAACGGTAATGCCATAACCAATTAATCTATATCTTCTATTAATGATTCTGGATATAGCGAATATAAAACCCCGATTAACGCAGATTGGTGGATTCAATTTAATAACAACAGTATCTTTTAATAATTTAGCAACTACACCTCCAGTTTTCTCAGTCCCCACGACTAATAATAATTTTTCATTATGTTTAAGAGCATGGACTTTTATCATATTTTCAGAACCTATTACCCTATCCAACAGATGAACTTGTAATTCAATATCTGAAAGGATTTCTGGTAAATTTCCCGGTTTTCCAACTAAATGTCCAATTAAGGAATCTCCCTTAGTAAGAGCAGGATCTAATTTTGTGCCAAGACCTATAAGACCACCAGGTTTAGCATCTTCGAGAAGATTATTACCCTGACTAATGCTCACCACAGTAGTTTTTATGGGAATATAATCATCTTTAATATGAAGTCCTGGTCGAATTTCAATACGTTCTCCGACCTTAATTTTCCCCTTTAATACAGCGCCACCAATTACACCACCTTTAAGCTCTTCAATTTTTTTTCCTGGTCTATTAATATCAAATGAACGTGCGATCAAAAATTGGAATTCTTCTTCCGCACTTAACTCTGGAGATGGAATTACCTGTTCAAATGCTTCAACCACGGCATCTATATTTGAACCAAAAACTGCAGATGTTGGAATAATAGGGGCATTTTCAGCTACAGTTCCTTTTACAAATTCTATAATCTGATTATAGTTCTCCAAAATTTGTTCCTTTGAAACAGCATCAATTTTATTTTGTATAATGATAATTTTCTTTATTCCAGCAATATTTAACGCTGCTAAATGCTCTCTAGTTTGAGGTTGTGGACAAATATCATCTGCAGCAATCAACAAACAAGCCCCATCCATTAGTGAAGCTCCACTTAACATGGTCGCCATCAATATTTCATGCCCAGGAGCATCTACAAAAGAGATGTTTCTTTTAAATTCTAATTGTCCCTTACAATTTGGACAAGAAAATCTTGGTTCACCCTTTTTTCTTTCTTTTTCGGCCATGTATGCAGTTAAATAATAATCACACACTGAACAATAGAGGATAGTAGCATTTGAATAACCCAATTTTATAGAGATACCCCGTTCTTGTTCTTCTGAGTGCCTATCTGTCCAATCTCCAGTTAATGATTGAACTAGAGTGGTTTTCCCGTGATCTACATGTCCTACTAAACCAATGTTGCATTCAGCTTGTTTTTTTATAAGATCTTTAATACTTTTTTGTTTTTCCTTAACTTTTTGTTTTACAGGAGATTTTTTCAAATCTTTTTGCTTTTTAGCACCTTTTTGTTTAGGTGTGCCTTTTTCTTTAGGTGATATTTCTGTTTCGGGAGGACTTACTTCCTCTTGATCTTTAATTTTTTCGATTAGTTCTTTAGCATTTTCTATGTATTTAATGGCTGTGGCTTTACCTACACCTTTAATCTTTAATTTGACTAAATCCTCTGGTTTTACTGATGCTAATTTTTGAATTGAATCAATACCAGCTGCTTTCATTTTTTCAGCTGTATTCTTTCCTATTCCACTTACTTCTTCCAATTTATAATACATATCCTAAAATCTGAGATTGTTACTTTACTATATTAGTAATTTTCTATGTTCCCTAGTTATATTTAGGACCATTTTAAAATTTAATTTAATCAATAATTATAAAGGTTAAATTAATTAATAATTTTAAGATTTTCTCAATTAGTAATGTAGAAAAACCATTATATAGTCTCGAGGATTTTAATCTCACTCCCAGTGATCGATTTTTTCTTTCCAAGTTCTTTATATGATACTCGCAACAAGCTATCTACGTAAAATGTAGATATTTTGTTGCACGATTCATCCTTGTGTAATATATAGACAGGAGC
>JAHQWS010000171.1 GCA_029856295.1 Promethearchaeia archaeon | reverse complement strand
AACTTATGATGTTGGCCGGATCATATGCAACGGTGGACCAGTACTCCCAGTTGTCACCACCATCATCCGACCTCAACAAGAAACAGCGTTCCATCTCGTTTCCGGTTCCAGGTTCCTCTGTCATTGATAATGTCCCAGCCAAAGGCATCAGTAGCCCCTTGTCGGGAAGCTCGATGATGTGTCCTGCACCTGACCCTCCACAGGCATAGGGGCTCAATGATGAGCTGGCGACGGGACTCGTGTTGACCTCGAGGGGTTCGGTCCAAGTGCTACCCCCGTTTCTGGATTTCAGCAAAGCATACCCCGTCTGCCTCTTTAGGCGTTCAGGCATTCCTGGAGGAGGCATACCAAGCATCTGATCGCCCTCAGAACTGATTCCTCTAGATGCAAGGAAATTACACACCCGTGTGTGCATCAAGATGGTTCCATCAGAAACTTGAGCGAATGCACAGTCCCAATTGCCCTTAAATTCGGTGTAGGGCCAGATAACATGCTTTGTGGAGGGATTCCAACTCCTTCCTCCATCTGTCGATTTGATGAAACACGATTGACCGCTGTCGGCATGGATGGGCCATCTCTCCTCGTTGAATCCCAAGAAGACCTCACCATTCTGTAAGGCGACGATACTGACTTGATTGCAAGCATGCGCCAGCTTTAGATCCTTGTAGACGAAAACATGCTCAACATCTTTTATGATCATTATACGAAAACCTCCGCATTATTAATTAAAGAGTTTTTAATTTAATTTTTTCTTTAATATGTCTATTATTAAAAGGTAATAATAAACTATTTGTGATTTAGCCGTTAATATCTAGAAGTACAAAAAAATAGGTAAATGATCGGCAAAATTTGACCTAATCAGTTTTCAAACTGTTTAATCTTTACTAATTATTTAAATATAACTTCTATTTGTATTACTATATAGTAAAAAAAGATAGAGATTAGAAAGTAAAATGTCTTCTGATATAGAATCTATTATTGATGATTTATTAAATGAGGAGCAAAACATATTCGGCATTGCAATCATAAACAGAGACGGCACCTTATTAACTCAAACCGACAATTGGGATATTACCGGGGATTTGGCACAGATTAACGAGCTTGTTCAGACGAAACTAGAACTCGGTCAGAAAGGGATGACTAGTATTTCAATCCTCGGCATAAAATATATGATTGTTGAGAACACTGAAGAAAGGAAGATAGGAACCAATATAACCGGAAAAGGGCATTTGATTATAGCTCCCATTCCTATTGGGGGTACTGGCGCGTTGGTATGCTATATTAATCCTCAAGTGGGTCCACGCGACGCCTTATTCGCGGTACAAGATTATGCTAAGAAGCTTTCAGAGATTATATAAATAATCAATAATTTTTTTTTAATTACTTTTACTTTAGAACTTTCCAGCAGTTCTTTAAGAGATCTTCTAATTTTGATTTGATTTGGAGTATTTCCTCCATTTTAGATTCACTTGAAAGAGTAATTTTTTCAAAATGTGGTTGTTCATACTTTTTATTTAATAGACCACTTATAACAGCCTGAACGCAGAATGGTAAACCTATAAGACTATATCCTCCTTCTAATACAAAAGCTAATTTTCCTTCACAGAGTTCCTCTGCTATACTTAATATTTTTTCGGCAAACTTGTTATAAGAGATGCTCGTTAAGAAACAATTTCCAATTGGATCGGCAAAATACATGTCAAATCCCATTGCCACAATAATGAGATCTGGGTTATAATCTTTTAGAATTGGTTCCAGTAAATCTAGAAATATTAAAAAATCATTATCAGTAATTCCCGCTGGAATCGGAAAATTAATATTTTTGCCTAATCCTTCTCCTTCTCCTAGCTCAGTTATAAATCCAATATCATTTTCTAAGAAATCAAATTCGTGGATTGAAAAATAAAGCACATTTGGATCATCGTAAAAGTATTGAACCAACCCGTCGCCAAAATGATCGTCAATATCTACTATTGCAATTTTCTTATTATAGCGTATTTCTTTTCTTAAATATAAAATGGTAGTTGCAATATTATTGAATATACATAATCCAGAGCCTTTTTCGCGTAAAGCATGATGTCCGGGAGGTCTTACAAGGGCTATTGATTGAGACACCTCTTTTTTTATCACCTTTTCTATTGCCTCTATGGTTCCACCTACCGCTTTTTTTGCTAAGGAGAATGTATCCTTTGTAATGAACACTTCCTCATCAAGGATGCCGCTTCCAAAAGTGGAAAGCCTCTTTACTGTATCGATATAGTACTTAGTATGAGCTAGTTTCAATAGCTCCTCATTTATTAACTTCGGTTCAAGTTTAACGATTCTTTTGTCTTCCCATAAGTTTATTTTTTCAAAGTATTCTAAAATTACTTTTATTCTAAGCGGATTTTCATAAGAAAGAAATATCGGATGTGGATAGGGGGGATTGTTTTTTAATGCAAAATCTTCATCAATAACAATCCCAATCTTCTGATCTGCAGTCATAATCCAAAATTAAAAATATTCAAATTTACATATGTATTATAATAGAATTTATATACATTTATTTTAAATAGATACTAATTCTTATGATAACAAACGGTATGTGAAAATTATGATCGAAATTTTCTTCTCATTTTTTCTTAATGGCCTTCCCCTCCTTATTTTGATTGTTCCTTTATTTTTTATTTGGAAAAAGAACATAGGGAAATATTATTTTAGAATTATCGCAGGAGCAATTAGCTTTTATTTAATTTATTGGGTTCTGCCGATAATCTTTCAAGTAGGTCAAGCTCCTAATAAACTAGTTACAGAGGGAAGTGATAGTGAAAATTTTGCATTGGGAATCAGGTACATAGCCGCACATATAGGATCGCTATTTGCTTTATTTGCCTTTTATCCCCTTGTTACTTTACCTTTTATCTTCCTTGTAGCACCATTTATATCCTTTATTTTATTATGGAATCATCTTAGAAGCGAAGAGGGAACCATTAAAGAAAATTTGAGGCATCTCACATACGAATTTGATGAAAGCCCGTTTGATAAAATCCGAAAGGAATTAATTAGAAATGATTGGAAACGAGAAAAAGAAATCTTAAAATTAATGATAGTTCTTTTACCCATCTCCTTATATCTTTTGCAAACAATTTTAGATATTTCTGGTTTACAAAATATTTCTTTAACAACAGGAGAGTCTGCTTTAGGGTGGTTTATTGAAATTCTGCTGGTGTATCTTGCGACGCTCATATTTTCCATTGAATTGTTATTTTCGAGTAAAATTGCGATAAAAGGAAGATACTGGGGTGAGAGCATACGTGAACAAACTTACAGATCTCTTTATAGTGTTGGCGCGCCGATATCAATTTTGTCACTTATTCTCTTTATGATTCAATATACGGCTTCTATATTCATCATAATTTATTTTTTCGCATACTTCATCATGGTTTCCATAATCTTTGTGCTATTCCTAAAAATATTTGAACCTATCTCGATATTGATATTTGTAAAAATTATCGAAAATTGGAAGAAAAGGAAAGATAAAACGCAGAAAATTAAAGCGACAAATTGTTATTACATGTTGGTCTCAAGCGCGGTAGCAATTGGTCTCTTTTTCCTTTTATCTATGCTCGTTTTTAATAATCTATTCGCCATGTTTGGTGAAGAGCAGAGTGTAATAATAAGTTCAGCAAAATTCAGCTATAAAAATCCTACTTTACGAAATTCCTTTAGATTTGACCTCATGAATATATTTAATTTAGTAGTATTAATAATAATCCCGATATTCATAACAGCTTACCTTTTTGCGTATAGTTTAAAATATTTGAGAAGTACTGTTTTAGGAGTTGCCGTCTTTTTCCCAATTGTTATGATTTTTTCTATTATATTTTATTATATTGGGGCAAATCCCATAATCAGTTTTGCACCTGAAGAATATTGGCTGACAGGACAACTGAGTTATACTGAGGCTTTTGGCTTTAATTTCTATACTTTTAGAACAGCAGCTTTTGATGCCAACCTATTTCCTGAAGGTGAAATTACATTATTAGGTGTATTGGCTCTACCCTATGTATTTACGAGATATCTTTTGGCGACGATATTTTGGGGTTTAATAATTTTTTATTTTAGGAAAGATTTCAAAGTAAAAACAACTTCTATTGACGAAAAATTCATGGAAAAAACATTTTTTGCCACTATTGGAGATTTCCTAACATATGAAGAATATATTGATGAGATCAATCGATTTTTAATATCTAAAAATATTGAAATTGCTGAAGAAAGCATAGATCAAGAGAATGAAGAAGTCATAAGTCTCCTTAATACGTTAGAACAAGATAAACTATTGCAAGAAATTCTACCTACCGTTGAATCCGAGAAAAAGCAATTTTACCGCACATTAAAATATCTTTTTAAGACAAGCAAAATTAAGATCTGGGAGCCTGAATTTAGCTATACGTTTGAAAAGGTCGAAAAACAAGGACTTTACGTAATCTATAATGACGGCAGAGATCTTTTTAGTTATCCTTTTGTTAAAGAGATACTCCAAGATCCAGGTCTCATCGCGGGTATGTTTTCAGCGTTAACATCATTTATTAAAGAGACCACTAAATCCACTCAATTATTAAAGACAATAGACCACGGTGATATTACAATTTTACTCGAATACGGGCTCAATTTTTTTGGCGCTTTATTCATTAAAGGAAATCAAACTTCTGAAATAAGAGAACAATTAATACAATTTATCAATAAATTCGAAAGGAAACATAAAGATATCTTACCTAGTTGGAACGGCATACTGGGACCCTTTAGGGATGATAATTCATTAGTAAAAGAAATATTTACAGAAGAATAAAAAGAATTTTTTTATTTTATTTTAAATTTGCATTGTTTTAATCGGGTACGGTTGCCACCGCTCGGACCCATCCTGCCGAAGCTCTCGCAATTTTTATCGGAAAGCAGTAAATTGTTGCGCCTACAGCGGGGACTTTATCTAAATTTAGCATTTTTTCCATTTGAAAATATCCTAATTCTATTCCCGCGAAATGTCCCTCCCAGATAATAGATTTGTCTGGTCGCTTTTCTTTTACCGATTTTTTCCATTTTTTTGCCGTAAGCGTAAAGGGAGCATCCCAAGACCATGCATCAATTCCTACTACGTGAACTCCTTGCCTAATTATGTGTAATGTTGCCTCTTTCCCAACTCCCACACCGTGGTTAATGTATTCCTTAGTCCCGTAATGTTTTGGAGCATTTGTATGGACGCATAAAATATCTCCTTCTTTTAATTTGTGCCCAATATTGTCTAATTTCTTATCAATATCTTCTGGAGTCATAACATACCCTTCTTCAAAATCTGTACAATCTAATACAATAAGAGGGCCAATTCCCCATTCTAATGGAAATTCGTCTATGGTCATTGCCTTTTTTTCACCGATTTCCTTATCTTGTACTGGGGCAAAATGCCACGGCGCATCCATATGTGTTCCACTGTGAGTGCCTAAGGTAATGCTTTCTACAGCCCAACCTTTACCATCAGGAAGATGGTCTTCTGGTTTTATCTTAGGAAATAC
>JAHQWS010000170.1 GCA_029856295.1 Promethearchaeia archaeon | reverse complement strand
AGAATGGACCACTCACTAGAATCTCGCTCAACATTAGCCCTTGGTTGGTATATTTTAAATAAATTGAATTAGATAAGCTAAACAACACAAACGGGAATGGGACAGGAAAACCGATTGAGGCAGATCCTATGAAACATACTATAAGGGCAAATAAAAGTGCCCAATAATAATTTGATCCTTCTGTTAAATTGGCAATATCTTGCCTAGATTGCATTATAGCTTCTTTAACGTTAGGGAACAATAAAAATAATAATAGATAAAGTATTACGGCTAAATAAAACAACATGAAGACGATTGTGAGCTTTTTATCGATTGCCATTATAACTCCTGAAACCTTTCTTATTTTATTATAGATACTTTAGTATTCAAACCATTAGTTGCTTTTTGAAAGAACTCGATATTAGCCGTAATTTTGCCAATTTTATTTACCTTATTTGGCATTTCAATAGTTTCTAAAAGAATAATCAGTTCATCTGTTTTAGGACTATATACGATATCCCCTTTTTCAACATTTCTCATAGCTTTTGAGTCGGGACCCTTTCTTATTCCAATTGGAAGGGTCCAATAATTTTTCGAACCAAATGAAAATCTGCCTCTTAGAACAAATGGCATTTTGCTAAGAATTATATCTGCTGAAATGGGACCCAAATGTCTTATGATAACTCCCTCTACATTTCCCACGCCAAAAATTTCTATTCGGATCGATATATCTCCTTTATCAGACATGTCTTAAATATTAAAATAAATTAAACTATATATATTATTTCAGAACGATGAAAATTTGCTTCATCTTAACTTAAAATTTGATTTTTAATTGTTGTATCTCTGTAAATATAATTAAAATAGCATTGTTTATTTGAGATATTTTTAGTTTAATATGTTTTTTCCTAAAATGAATAAAAAATTAATAGTAAGATTTAAATATTAATTTGTTATATTAATTGTGGACAATAGTAAGCATTGGTTTAAGTTACGTTAATACGGAACTAAACAATAGTAAGGTAGAAATGCGTAATTAATCGGTTCATAATTTCCAACGATTTTTTTTTATTCAAAGCATTTTAGGCATACTTTGCAACATCTTTAATTTTTCATATTGTTTTAACCTTTAGTACACGACGTACTAATATACTTTAGAATATGAGAATCCCTCGAAAAATTTCCTGTAAAGAAGTACCCTAGTGTACCAGTTTGTAGTTTTTCATTTAAATTCAAATGTTCCTTATACTTTGAATAATCCTTGAAGTACTTTGCAAAATTGTACATTATTTCCAAGAATGTGCTTTAAAGTTAAGTAAATGAGTATTATTGGTGAAGGTTTTTGATATCTCTATTAGACTTTAAACACCTCGGTGCTCTATACGCTATGTCAAATATCTCATTGATAAGAAGTGTTGTTAAAAAGTTGGGACTTTTGCAGTTAAATGATACAGAGTTTTAATCTCGGGAGATACAAAATCTCAGAGAATTATTATAATTAGAGATTACTATTTTCCCACCTTATTTTTTTTAAAAAATTAGTTTAATATCGATTTAATTAATTTTTATCATATGCCTAGAGTCATAATTTGTAACCTTATTTCGAAAATCCTCTAGAACTTCTTTTCTTGCTTTTTGATATTTATCAGACCTACCAATATATGGATCTTTATCAATAGCATCAAGAATTAAAACTTTCACATCATCTGGGAGTCTGGATCCAGTATTTAAAATAAAAGCTCCCAAGACTAGATAACCAATACTGCTTGACCAATAATGTACAAGCTCTAAAACTTCATTAAAGTGACTTTCAAAAAGCTCTTTTGTAAGCAATGAGGTGTTTTTCGCATAATCACTGTAGTCTAATCCGCATTTTATAACTGTCTCAATTTCCATATCGGCTTCGTCATCTCCATCTAAAATATCAGGTAACTCTTTCATTCTAAACCTCGATTAATTTTCTTTTTTAAAGTATAAATGGAATTTCAATGTTTTAAATTTTATGAAGGGTATTTATTTAGTAAATCCTCAGATGTAGCTAAAGAATTTGTAATAAAGAAATTTGAAGCTTTACCATAAGAAATTAATAAGAGTTTTTGAGTCCAACGAAGAATATTCTGGTCAAGATTTACCTTTGGGGCGTTCTCATCATATGAAAGTTCTAAGAGACTTTAAAGATCATTAATGCATTACAACAAAATCTCATGGAAAATTAGTGTGTTCTTAAAAATAGGGACTTTTATTCCGAATGATTTATTTAAAAATTCTCAGGAGTTTGAAACCCAGTAGAAGCAGAATCTCAGAGAATTAATTAATATTCGGACTTTACTATTGTCCCTTTCTATTTCTCTCGTAATTTTTCCAATTCGATTAAATCTAATTTATTATCTATATCATAAAAATTATAATCGCTATCAATTTCAATTGCAAAAATTCCTTTTCCTTGTTTTATCATATAATTGATTACTTCTCTAATTGTTTTAACTGATATTTTTTGTTCTATTTTTATAATTTCTTGTATGAACTGATAAGGAAATAAGAAAATAGGGATTATTTGGTTAACATATTCAGTGTTAGATATCTTACTTAAATTTACCTGCTTAATTCTTTTAAGAATGTTTTGCAAATCACCCTTTTCTATATATGCTACAGAAATTATGTTTGACTGGTTTTTTTGTTTCAAAAGATTTCCTTCAATTTTTCTAAAAAAGATTAAAGGATGTTTTTGAATTACCTTGAAATTTTCTTCCATAAACGAGAAAATCTCATTTAAGAGTTGATACTGAAAAATCGTATCTCCAGGAATTATAAGGTATATGTATTTACTCTGGAAAAGTTGCTTATTTTTGGTAATTGAAAGAAAGGAATAAAGAGGTCCTAATTTATATTCATCCTTAGCATCAACCATAAACAATATTTCTTTTAAATCTGTGTTTTCTCGTTTCAATATATCAATGAAATCATCAATTTTATTTGCCAAATATCCTTTTACTATAGCTATTCTAATAGCACTTAACTTGTTTAATAAATTAATGGTATAATGAAGGATAGGTTTTTTATCCAAAGCTTTAATTTTAATTAATGGTTTTGGAATTTTATGTGTAATTTCCTTAAGACGTACACCCTCTCCAGCACATAAAATTACAATAAAAAGAGAATTTTTCAAGTCCTTATTTTGTTGTGACAATTGTGTTCCCATCCAAATCAATTATTATAGTGTGTTCTTGTTGAGCTACAAATCCACCAGATCTTTCTATTAAAATTGGATAATGATCAAGTATTTTTTTTCTTACAAATGCATCAATAATTCTTTGAATTTTATTTTTCGGGATTAATTTCTTATTTTCTAATAATCGAGGGGAAAAAGGGAGTTTCTTAGTATTTCTTTCAATTTTGTTCATATAACCTTGTTGTTCATAGGGCAAGTTTTTCTTTACTCTTTTAGCAAAACGATAAATATAGGAATGTTTGCCGTTCACAACTTTTCCTACTCCGGATGTAACAAAAGGTTCACACGCAAAAGCATCACCGGGTTTTAGGACTTCTCTGTGTAATGTTTCTTTATAATTTGGTATAAAAGGCCCCGCATGCAAATTATATTGCTTTAATTCATGACCCCCAAGATTAGTAATTGGCCGTAAACCATGACTGATTATTTTTTGAGCAATGACTTCTCCTAACTCATATAGTTTAGTTCCTGGCTTAAATATTTCAATTGCAGCTTCAAGACCCTCATCTGCGGCATCTATATAATTTTGGAGTTTAGGATCTTCACCTAGATTTAAAGTTATTGCTGAATCTGCAATATAACCATTGAAGTGAGAGCCAACGTCTATTTTTAATAGACCGCGTTCAGGTATTAAAGTCTCATCATCAATGATGGGACTATAATGTGCTGCCACTTCATTTAAGGACATGTTAATTGGAAATGATAATTCGCATTCGTTTTTATAGATCTCACTCTCAATTTTATTTGCCATTTCTAAGAAAAAGGCTCCAGGTTTAACAATCTCTCTTGCCAATTTTTTAGCTGCAATCACAGCTTTTCCTGCTTTAATATAATCTTTAATGTAATCTTCACTCATAATTTAAAAATATGGTTTTAATTTTTGTAGATTAGGGGGTTAACCTATCAGGAGTTCTTGGATACATTACTGCTTCTCTTATATCCTCTAATCCACATAAGTAGGTAATCCATCTATCAATTCCTAATCCGACTCCTGCGTGAGGTGGCATTCCAAAATCATAAACTTTCAGATGGGATTCAAATGCTATTGGATTAAGACCTTTTGCTTCAAGAGCTTGATGTAATTGCTCGCTATTATGAACTCTGGTTCCTCCTGATGTTAATTCAAGCCATCCCATTTGTAAATCAAAAGATTCGCTATATTTTGGATCTTCTGAAGCTTTTATATAAAATGGCTTAATTGACATTGGCCAATGAGTAATATAATAATATCCTGTTAATTCTTTTCCTAATTTTCGATATGCTTCAGTGGAAATATCTTCCCCAAATTCTATGGTAATCCCAAATTTTGTCTTTATCAAATCAAGAATTTCTTCGTAAGTGTATCTAGGAAACGGGATTTCTGGAGTAATTGTTTTCTTTTCCATATTTAAAAACTTTAATGAATTCATTTGCTTTTCTCTAACATTCTTAATTACCTGATGGATTAATTCTTCTAAGAGTTTAAGTACATCATTCATCGTGGCAAAAGCCATTTCAATATCTAATGTGAATATTTCACATAAATGTCTTTTAGTATGGCTTTTTTCAGCTCTGAAGCAGTCGCTAATCTCAAAAACGCTTTCGAAAACTCCACTTAATTGTTCTTTATATAATTGAGCAGATTGAGTAAGGAACGCCTCTTTATCAAAATACATTATCGGAAATAATTCAGTTCCACCTTCAGTGGCAGATCCGATTATTTTTGGCGTAGTAATTTCAGTAAAATCTTGCTCAAGCAAAAATTCTCTTATGGTGTTTAATACTTCGCCTCTAATCTGAAAAACTGCTTGATTTCTGGCAGATCTTAAATCTAATGCGCGGTTATTAAGTCTTAAATCCAATTCGGAAAGTGTTTCTCCTGTCATATCAATTGGTAATTTTTCAGGAGTTCTATTTAAAATTTTTAATTCAGATGGAATGATCTCAATCCCACCTGGGGCTTTTTTAAATGCTTTCACTCTTCCTTTCACCATAATACAATATTGATATCCAACCTTAGTTTTTTCAAAAACTTCATCGGATACAACCCCCTTTTTCAAGGTAATTTGACGTTCTCCGTATTTATCTTGAAGGTTAATAAACTTTAATCCTCCTAAATCTCTATAATTTCGAACCCAGCCTCCTAATATAACCTCTTGTTCGATTAAATCCGATGAGACTTCATTTGTATAATGGGTTTTACGCCAATCATCCATTTCATCTAGCATATCTAATAGCAACATTTAGTATTATTTAAAAAATTAAGTTTTAAAATGATAAATAACAATAAAATTTTTTGTTATCTTATATTGTAATATGGTTAAATTAAATTGGAATAATAAAATCCAGCCTAATTTGATAAACTTAACAAATCAAGAACATAAGCCCCTAAAAGCAGTTGAGACAATAATATCAC
>JAHQWS010000169.1 GCA_029856295.1 Promethearchaeia archaeon | reverse complement strand
TTGAAGTTCTTCTCTTGTAAATAAAATATTATCTTTATCAGATTTCTGAAGAATTCCTTTAAATTCTATGTCTCCTGTTGCTAAAAATATCTCATTTAGGGATAGTACTTTCGCAGGTGAAATAAGCCCCTCTAATACTGCTCTCGGCTTATTCGTTTTTTCTATTAAAAATATTTCATCTATTTCATATTTTTCTTTAATCCAATTTAATAATTCTTCACTAATTCTGATTTTATCTTTCTTATCGACTACAAGAATGAGAACATCTTCATAATCAATGCCTTTATAGAAAGAAATATCCCTTAAAAATTCAAATCTTCCGTCGCTTTCCTCTAATATTAGTAACTCTTTGGCTAAATCTAATTCAAAATCTGTGATATCGCCCTCATCGAGTTTCTTTTGACAACTATTACATAAAAATCCTGAGCTCACACATGTTTTACACGCTGGCAATTCACGAATGTTTACTTACACCTTAGAATGTTAGTATACCTAATAGTATTTAAAGAATTTTTTATTCCATTATAATTCTATTACTTCACATGATATCTGTTTTAAAAGATTTTCGGCAGATTCTGGTGAAGTTTTCAATGTGAAAAGCGTTTTTTCAGTTCTCAGTTTCAATTTCACTGTATCCTTTATACGTTTTACTCTACAATGTACAGCAAATTCTGCTAATTCTAGAAATTTTTCCTCGTCAAATATTTCTCTTGGCAAAATTAATCAACTATCATCTGTTTTGTTAGATCTATTAATTATAGAATTTTAATTTTATGATGATAGACTATTACCTATCCAAAATTTTATTTTGAATCCTTATTTTTCCTTATTATTCTAAATTTATTTTTGTTATTTTTACTTTTTATAAAAATTAAGAATCAGGAATGATCAATAATGGCCCCAATCGATGACCCCGCGAAAAGGAAGATTGCCAGATATCATTTATTAGAAAAGAGCGTCTGTAGAAGGTGCGGAGCCCTCAATCCACCTAAAGCAACTAAATGTCGAAGATGTCACAGTAAGGATTTACGGCCAAAAAAGAAAGATTTAACTAAATAATTCAAAATAAAGAAATTTTCTTGTGTTTAATTTTGAGTTAATGACTTCTTTATGAAAAGATTTATGCTCTATTTTAGGGTTTTTGAGGCCAATTCTTCGGAAATGCTAGGTTTTATTTCTAAAAGTTCCTCATTTATTTCTATTTTTCTAAGGATCAAGAAACTCATTAAGTAAAAAATACCCATCGAAGCTAAAGCTAGTGTGATCCATATAGGATCTTCCTCATTAGGACCTGCAAGCATTAATCCTATGATAAGAGAGCCGACTGCGCCTGCCACTGATAACAAAAAAGAATTTAATCCAAAATACGCTCCGGATATTTCCGAGACTGCTTTATCGGTATTCATCTCCTTATTCTCCGCGGCCGCCTCATAGATTAACGCACTGGCTAAGGGCCCGGCAAATAATCCAAATCCATAAATAGAACCTAATACTGTGCCCATTGTGATGACGAATAGAACTACTTTAAACTCAAAAATGAGAAATTCAATTAAAAATAAAAGCTCAAGAAATGCAGCTATCGCAGAAGCTGCGACGCATATTGAATAGCCCCTTACCAGTGCATGCTTTTTAAGCACTTTTTTCCACACAAAAAACCACCCAAACTTGCATGAAACTGATATAATAATATAAATAAAAAAGCTTGTGCCCTTAAACTTAAGTGTATACGTAAGGAAAGGAAATATCAGGATGCCCAGCATCATACCGGATATATTGGTAAAAAACCCAACCAGTACAAATTTTCTATAGTTTTTATCCTTTGCCGGTACTATCATGTGATGGAATGTTTCCATAACCGATTTTTTCCTCGTTTCCACATTTGGAATGATCGTGTGAAAACTCTCATCCACCGAAAAGAAGGTAATAATTACCGAAATTAAGCCGAAAATCGCGAAACCCACACCGATTAACGGTATATAAAAAAGAATTACTTTGCCCGCGGGCTCCCACCATTTCGCATTTTCGGGATCTTTAAGTAAACTCTGAACAACTAAAGGGAGGAATAATGCCACAATTGAAACTATAATTGCTAATATTGTACCCATCGATGCGGCTTTTTCTCTGTTTTTATGGGTTTGGGATTGTTCTGGCAACATAGAAGCATGAACGCTTAAAATCGACATGCCCGATATCGCATTTAAAATAAGAATCACCCAGAGGTATAGGGCTGTTGGAAGATACATAGAATTGTTCTTAGGACAATACCACGGGGGCAACCAGATTAAGATAGTTGTTAAAACCCATACCGGAAGTAAATAAAATAAGAAAGGCCGCCTTTTTCCAAGTTTACCGGGTTTTTTGTTATCCGCCAACACACCAAAAACAATAGCTGAAATTGCCGCAACAATTAATCTCATGGCCATCCCAATCGTGACTAGGATCGAATTTAGATTAACCGTATAGACATAGAATTGGAAAATAAATACCCCTCTGAAGATTTCAGCCGAAAGAATCCCCATATAACCTAAACTATACCCAATTAATCGCTTTCCATGTAATTCTCTTGGCACGAAAGGTTCACTCATATCACGAAAAATATACAATAAAAGAATAATTTTATGATTATTAAAACACCTCATAAAATAAGAAAAAATTGAAAGAGATCAAAAAAAGAAAACTTTTTAATTTTTCTTATATAAAGATCTCTAAATCATAATTATATTTAAAATTAAAATTAAAATTAAAACTATACAAAATTAAAACAGAGTGAAATAAATATGGCACAATTAGGTGGTACACCAGTAATAATCATGAAAGAAGGAACCCAAAGAACTCGCGGTAAAGATGCTATGGAAAACAATATCGCTGCGGCCATTGTGATTGCTGAAGCTGTAAGAACATCACTTGGACCACGTGGCATGGACAAAATGTTAGTAGATCAGTTCGGTGATGTGGTAATTACGAATGATGGCGCTACAATACTAAAAGAGATTGATGTTCAACATCCAGCTGCAAAAATGATGGTTGAGGTTGCTAAAACTCAGGATTCTGAAGTAGGTGATGGTACAACTACCTCTGTAATTCTCACTGGAGAATTATTAAAGAGGGCTAAAAAGCTTCTTGAACAAAAGATACATCCAACGGTAATTACTGAGGGATTTAGAAAAGCTGCTGAAAAAGCAGTAGAAATCCTTGACAATATGTCGATTAAAAGTGGTATTGACGATAAAGTTGGGCTTAAAAACGTTGCTATGACCTGTATGGGGTCAAAGATTGTATCCGAAAGCAGGGATGAACTAGCTGAATTATGTATTGGCGCCATTGAAGCCATCGCAGAACAAGTTGATGGAAAATGGGTCGCTGACATAGATAAAGTTCAGATCCAAAAGAAAGCGGGAGATGGTATTGAAGACACTAAACTTATTAAAGGTATCATTTTAGATAAAGAAGTCGTTAGTCCAGGAATGCCAAAGAACTTAAAAGATGCTAAAATTCTTTTAATCCAATCTGCTTTAGAAATTGAAAAAACTGAATTTGATACCAAACTACAAATTACCAGTCCTGAACAAATTCAGCAATTTCTTGACGAGGAAGAACGAATGCTCCGAAGTATGGTAGACAAAATCATAAATTCTGGTGCGAATGTGGTAATCTGTCAAAAAGGAATTGATGACATGGCTCAACATTTCTTATCGAAAGCAGGGATTATGGCAATTCGAAGAGTTAAAAAGTCAGATATCGAGAAACTTGCCAAAGCAACTGGCGCAATGATCTACACTGACTTTGACGACATCACCCAAGATAAGCTCGGATACGCGGGTTTGGTAGAAGAACGCAAAATCATGAGCGATAGCTGGATATTCATCGAAGAATGCAAGGACCCTAAATCCGTGGTAATCTTAATTAGAGGTGGAAGCGAACTCATCATCGATGAGGTGGACAGATCTATTCATGACGCATTATGCGTAATAAGAGATGTAGTGGAAGACCAAAAGATTGTTGGTGGTGGTGGAGCTCCAGAGCTCGAAACTGCGATTCAGTTAAGGGAATACGCCTCAACTCTAGGCGGGCGGGAACAGTTAGCTGTAGAGATTTTCGCGGATTCCTTAGATATCATTCCTAAAACCCTCGCTGAAAACGCGGGGTTAGATCAAATCGATATATTGATGAAATTAAGAGCAGCACACCAACAAGGACATAAATTCGCGGGATTTGATATCGAAACGGGCGAAGTCATTAATAATATAATGTCCATTAACGTAGTAGAACCCACTGTAGTAAAAGTTCAGGCAATCAAAAGCTCCGTGGAAGCAGCTTCCATGATTTTACGAATCGACGATGTAATCGCTGGCGCTAAATCTGCGATGCCTCCAGGTGGTATGGGAGGTATGCCACCAGGTGGTATGGGAGGTATGGGTGGCATGGGCGGTATGGGCGGTATGCCAGGTATGGGCGGTATGCCCCCAATGATGTAATTTAATTCTTTTTTTTTATTATTTTTTATTTTCTATTAATATATTAAAAGATCATAAAAATGTCTCTAAAATAATTTAGTTTCAAAGTATGCAAAAAAAAGTTAATAGAATATTATTAGATTCTTCTTGCAATATTGTAGTATGTTAATAGACCATCTTTAAGTATTATATAGATCTTTATTTATTTCTCATTATTTATTTTCAGGATTTTCTTTCAATTTTTTCGCGATGTTTTGAGATAGTTCACAGCCCACAACGTCTATTCCCGCAATTGAATATTTCAATTCCTTTTTAATATCTTCTGATGTGATGGTTTTTTTTAATATCCATAATTCTGTTCTGACATCCGCAAGGAGTTTGATAATTTCTTGAA
Organism: Promethearchaeia archaeon; assembly: GCA_029856295.1. Lineage (GTDB taxonomy): Archaea > Asgardarchaeota > Lokiarchaeia > Sigyniarchaeales > SOKP01 > LW40-45. Next base: position 757 of record JAHQWS010000169.1, on the reverse strand, counting down.
TAGTCATATCTTTATGAGGGAATTTTTTGTTTTTGTCATTTTCCGGTATTTGTGTTCATCTCTTTTCTTCGATATCTATTTCTATATTTAATTAAATCTATTTAAACAAAAATTTATTTTAAGGATATATAGCATGAAATCATAATTTTTTTGGATTAATTTTGCTTTTTTATAGTTCTTATGGATTTTTCCTTAACAATTGAAGTTTAAATACTTATTTTAAGACAAATTTTAAAATAGACATTAATTCAATAATGGAAAAAGATGAAAGAAAACCTTATGGTTATATCTATCGAGCAACCAATTTAGTGAATGATAAAAACTATTTAGGGCAAACCGTTGCGGGGAGGTGGAAAGATGGTCAAAACGCTATAAAAGAGCGGTGGAAAGAAGAAGTTGGGGAAGCTTATAGAAGAGAAGCAAGAGGAGAAAACCTTCGCTATATAGAAAACGCAATTATCAAGTATGGTCCAGACAATTTTGAATTAAAGGAACATGATGTAGCGTATAGTCAATCAGAGTTAGATGCAAAAGAAACAATGGGGATTAAAGATTATGACACCATGAATCCAGATAAAGGTTATAACTTGAAAGAAGGTGGTCGAGGAGGTAGATTAAGTGAAGTTGCAAAAGATAAACTCAGCCAAGTTGGGACAAAAAAATGGCAAGAGAAGGTTTATCGAGAAAAACAAAAAAAAGAGAGACATGAGAGAGCGAAAGACCCAGATTGGTTAAAAAAGATGACGGACATAAATAG
>JAHQWS010000168.1 GCA_029856295.1 Promethearchaeia archaeon | reverse complement strand
TTTAGATTGTTAATCAAATTTTCTTTCAGTTTACAATTGAGTCATTCTCCTTTTCCTAATTGTCATATTATAAAAAGGACAAGAAGAAATTTGATTTTTGACTTATAATGGGAATGTTTAAATATTAGTTATAAAATATTATTTACGGTTGGGAATTTTCAAATAATAGGTAAAAGAGATGCCACACAAGTTTTTTAATTGTTTTATTGTCAGTTTTGGCTTATTCCTAATCATTTCTTTTTTGTCCTCTTATAGTAATTTAACTCCTATGGGTGATACTCATAAAAATGAAAATCAAAATTTAGATCATATACTTGATAAAGATTCTCCAGGAGTTCCGAAAGGGGCTTCGAGTGAACCAAATGGGAAACCTCTTATTATCAATCAATATGCAAATATATCTAGTACAACAAGTTTTTCCAATATAAGGTCTGGTGATAATGTCAGCTATACTCTTACTCAAGGGTGGACTTCCAAAAATACAACCGTTAATTTTGAGGGAGTGTCTAAAAAGGAGCAGATAATTGTTAATGGTGCATTTGATTCTGATGATAGTGGTTGGGTCTATAAAACTAATACGGGTGATTTGAAAAAATCATGGGATGGGACAGAGGGAACTCCCGTTAAAGATGGGTGCACAGCAATTGAGAGCAGTAGTAATATTGCTAGATATAAAGGGGATTATGGATATTTTGAGCAAAATATTTCTCTCCAAAATGAAGAGCTTCGGGATGATCCAGCTACCTTTTCTTTCAATTATAATAAGGATTGGTCAAACTCCTTTAATGCTAGTTTATTTATGTCTGTAATCATAGGGAATATAGAAATAAATCAATCTGTGTATGCATGAAGCCTACAATTAGATACGTGGTTTACCATGATTATGAATTATAATCCTTTAACTTTTGGTCAAGTCCTACCAGGAGTAGTAACAATTAGAGTAGGGCTTATTATGAATGAAGATCATAGTAAAGATTGGCTTAAATTTTATTTTGATAACTTTAAATTTGAACTATGGACTGAAGTCAATGAAACAGGGATAATAAAAACTTATGATAATGAATTTGCTCAAAATTATACATATTATAATGATTTGGAAAATATTGGTAATGGTCATTCTTTCATTGAAACTGAGAGAATCCGTAATCCTACCGGGGATATTGATTTTACAATTTACAACAATATGTCAGATATCCTAGATTTTTATGTTGGCAAAATTACTCTTACTTCATTTGGTATAAAGACATTTAATTCAACAGTGTCAAGTAAATTAGGGAGTTTATACACACCAGGGGTAAATATAAGTTGGCAGGTTGAGTTTTCAATATCGTCTATTCCTGACGGTTATAATTCTTGGGTAGAATTCAAAAAACCGAGTGACTGGTTTTTTACTTCTATAATAGATGGCTTTGAAGCAGACCGTACGGGGGGCTGCTTAGGAAGGGGGTTTGGATCGAATAGATTAATAATACCTAATAATATTATGGAACCGGGACTTTGGAAACTTGAGGCAATAAGCAATAATTATATTTCCAACGGAACACTTAGGGTATGGAATGGTAATGCATTTGTAAGCACCAGAAAATTAACAATTAATGAGCTTTTCCAAATAGATGTAACAATAAATGAAACCGTTTCTTTAGCAGATACGCAAATTAATTGTACAATACTTTATCCTAATTCTAGTATTTTCTGGCAAACTAGTAAAGAACCAACCTCATATAATGAGAAGTTTGGCAATTTTACTGTAGGAAAGAATATGACAATCGGTAATTATATAATCACAATAGAATGGGTAAATAATATATCATCCATAGAAACCGACAAGGTTGGTTATATCGAATTGAACTTTATCGTTTGGCACTCTACAAATCTAACAGCGGTTGATTCTGATATAGAGAAAATTGCTGGAGACCCTTGTTTAATTAAAGTGAATTACACTGATTATGACTTGAATACCTATATAACTTTAGCTACGGTAACTTATAATTCAACATTCGGACAATCTGGAAATATGATTTATATTGGATCTGGGACTTATTTTCTCGATTTAGACACAAGTTCCTTAGAACTAGGCGATTATTACTTCTCTTTTAATGCTTCCAAGATCTATTACGAAAATCAATCTGCAAATAACCTAATTCATTTGAAAATTGTTTCACAACCTTTAGCTATAGAGGTTCTTGGCAGTGCAATTAATGCTATGGGCAATAATTTTGCCATCTGTAACGTCAATGTGACTGGAGCATTATCCGGTACTCCAATATGGCCAGCCAACGTGACTACAGATTGGAGCATCTGGTATAATGTTACTGACAATGACGATGGAACATATACCTTAAATTTTTCTACAAATGGTATTCCTACTGAAGGAATTCTTCAATCATATACAATTAATATTTTTGCTAATAAAACAAATTACGGAAGCACTTCTAACTTTATAACATTAATAATCCATCCGGTTCCTACCGGTATCAGTGTTAATCAATCAATTCATAACGTTTATCTAAATGAGATATTTTATGTAAAAATCAATTATAGCCTTGAAGAAACGGGAACAATTATTAGTGGAGCAATTTGGGAAATAACATGGTCAAGCATATATAATGTGTTCACAGTTGCTGACGGTTATATTGTAATGTTTAATACATTGGGACTATCCATCGATGTACACACTGCGTTGGTAAAAATGGAAAAAGCTGGGTATGAAAGCGAAATCATAGGTATAACTGCTATAGTTGGCACACAGGATGTTAATTTAACCGTTCAGATAAACTCTGCGGAAATTAGCGAAAACTCTTTAATTGAGCTAACTTTTAAGGAAAAAATAAATATTTCAGCTAGAACTTTTGCCGTTGGAGAGGAAGTTTATCTTTCAGATAGTCTTATTACTTGGATTAGTGATAATTTCGAGGAAAACTTAACTGAATCTCCTTTAACATATTATAATTCCTCCATTACGATGGATGGCGCAAATTTTGCTACCGGTATAAACTACATCTATATCAGATTTCAGCAAGAAAACTATACAACCAGGGTTTTTTCTTTCCAGTTATTTATCAGTGAGCAGCAAGTAAATTTGACGATCTATATTAATACCATTAAAATCAGCGAAAATACTCTTATTGATTTATATTTTAAAGAAAAAATTAATATATCCGCAAGAGCCTTTGCTCTCGCTGAATTAGAATTTCTTTCAGGGGGTATTATTACCTGGATTAGTGATAATTTTGAGAAAAATCTCACAGAATCTCCCTCCACATACTTCAATTCATCTATTATCATGGATGGGGCTTATTTTAATCCCGGATTGAATTATATTTATCTTCGATTCCAGCAAGCGAATTATACTACGAAGACCTTTTCTTTTCAATTATTTATTAGAACCCAGACTATCAACCTTACTTTGTGTATTAATTCCCAACAAGTTCAAGAGAATTATTTAATAGAGAAATATTTTAATGAACAAATAACATTATCATGCAGGGCATACGCTGAAGTAGAACAAATATATTTATCAAACTGTACCATGATTTTTATTAACGGAAATTATGAGCATAACTTAACGGAGTATGTAAATTATTGGTATAATGACTCTATAGTAATATCTACTACTTATTTTGAATTAGGGCTTAATTACGTATATATTAAATTTATAAGAACAAATTACTCAACGACTACTTTTTCATTTCAGATCAAAGTTCAACAAATTAAAATGGATTTAGAAACTATCGATTTTGATGATTCGATTGAGGCGTATGTGGGTGAATCTATAAAAATTGAAATAAAGTTAGTAGAAGAGTTTTCAAATATCCCTATTGAGGGTGCTGAAATATCATACGAATGGGAATATGGAGTCGGTGAATTTGATGACGAAGGTAACGGAATTTATGAAGTAGAAATAGAGATTCCAGAGAATATAGAATTAAAAAACTATAAGTTGGAATTAATAATATCTAAATCTGGAGGAATTTATAAAACTTCTGAACATGAAATCATAATTGATGTTAATGGGAGAGAGGTGCCCGAATATTGGATCTGGATACTTATTGCCGTTTTATTAGGAGCGTTAGGATTATTAACGGCTTTAAGTCTGAGAGCATATGTATTTTTACCAAGAGCAAGAAAAAAGGAAAGAGAACTACTTTCAAAAACACAGAATTTTAAAGATATGAAAAGCATTCAAGCGTTAATGTTAATTCATAGATTATCGGGTTTACCGATATACTATAAGACATTTGGTTTTCTAGAAGATACAGATGCCCATTTGTTCTCCGGATTTGTTCAAGCTATAACCACTATAGGGACAGAAATTGCAAAAAAAGAAAGTGGGGATAAGTTCTCTAAAAAAAAAAGAATTTTTGCCGAACATATGATGGAGATAGACTTTAAATATTTTTATGCGCTGATTTACGACCACAGAGATTTAAGAATTGTTTTTATTTTAATTGAGAGAAGTTCTGAAAGTTTTAGAGAAAAGATAAAAGATCTATCTGAGAAGATTACAATAGAATTAAAAGAATTATTGGAGAACTTTAAAGGAGATCTTGAGCCGTTTGAAAAAATTCTCACTCCAATTTTATATAGTTTAATTGACGTATATTATAAAGGTCCTTTTAAACTAGCTCAGGATGTTAAGATTGAAAAAGCTCATACTTTAAAATCAATGGAAAAAAGAATGATTAATGTGATTAGATCATCCTCGAAAAATGGAGAAGATTTTTTGTTAAAATCTGTTCTTAAAATGACAAGTGAAAAGAATGAGGATTTGATAATTGAAGCTATTGAAGGTCTAATTCAAAAAGAGTTATTAATCCCATCTAGTAGAAATTTAGGGATCATTAAAGGTAAAAAGCTCAAGTAAAATTAAAAAAAAAAATAAAGTAAGAGAATATACTATTATTATTGGGTGTAAGGATTTATTACTTCACCCAAAATAATTATCATTAATAGTGTTCCTAGTAGAAAGCTTATAATGAACGCAATTATAAACATTATTATCTGAACTATGAGTACGAATAGCAGAGCTTCTTTATATTCTTTCTCGTAAAGTTTTGTAGCAATAAAAGCACCGACAAAGATATTAATTAAAAGGGAAAAAATTATTCCGTAATACACACCATAAGGTATAAATGCGGCGATACTATAGAGTATAAATTGAACACCTGCCCAAAAGATATTTAGAATGACGGTAGGATTCCAGGATTCATCCCATTCTTTTCTTTGTGCCATCCATCGAGTAATTAAGACTCCTACGATAAAAACTATCAGCGTTATTACCAAAGTAGAAACTATAACAAATGTTAGAAAAGCTGTTTCTGAAGCATTTTGATACATATTTTCTCACTAAATTAGTTTTGATTAAGAGTTGGTTAAATTATCGAAATTTATATGTTTTGATTAAAAAAAATAAATTAATTTTCAAATAAAATTTGGAATCTACTAATAGCAGTTTAGTACTTTACCAGAATATTGGAAATCAAAACATTACACACATATCCACATAATATATAGATAATTATTTTTTCAATTTCTTTTTAGCTTTAACTTCTAAAACAATAAATTGTGGGATATGTCTATTTTACAAAACCGCACATTAAAAGACTTTCTTATTGAAGATATAGCTTTAGCAAATAATTATACGAATTA
>JAHQWS010000167.1 GCA_029856295.1 Promethearchaeia archaeon | reverse complement strand
TCTGTGGACATCTGAAGGTAATTCTTCCCTTTAGAAAATCCTAATGTCTCGTGAGGCGAACCATTACTTAAAATATCATCATCTTCTCTTTTCCATAATTTCACAATTAACACACCTAACCTTTTTTAGTTGCATTTTATACTACAAATATTAAGAAATATTGAAGATATTTAAAGAAGAGAATTATCGGGATGTGTTTCTCGAAAATATAGGTATATGATGTAGAAGATAATAGGAGTAATATTGAGATAATATGAAAAATATGTAAGTTTATCTTCTTTTTTAATAGTAATTTTTTTATTCTATAATTCTCCTTTACTTCTTTTCCTATTTTAACAAAAATAATACCGGAATATTATACTTTTTCGTTATTTATGGTCTCTTGATGAATTATAACTGATTAGTTAAGAATCTGTAATTTATATTAGTCACCAAGATCTATTAATATTATTACAAATAATACTATCAAAAATAGTAAGTATAAATTAATCAAAAATAAAATAAAAAATTGTGAATCAAAATGACCGAAAAAGTAATAGTATCAAATAAAGGGCTTGTACGTGCAGATTTTAATTTCTGGGTTGGAAAATACATGGATAAATTCTATGATGGCTTAGAACAAAAGAAAATCGTTGGCAATAAATGCTCTAAATGCGGTGATGTGTTTTGCCCGCCCCGTAGCGTGTGCGGAAAATGTAATGAAAACCTCCCGCTTGATCAAAACTGGGTAGATTTACCGGAGTCTGGAACGCTGCAAAATTATACGATAACACCTTATAAAGTTACTGATAGAAGAACTAGAAAGGTTAAAGATCCTCAACTTATAGCTATGGTTCAAATTGATGGTAGCAATACAGCAATTGTAAATAGACTCTTGAATATAACACCTGACGAAATTAAGATTGGGATGAAGGTTAAAGTTGATTGGAGCGAAAAAACAACTGGAGCCCCATCTGATATAAATGGATTTGTGAAGGTATGAGGTGATAAAAAGTGGAAAAAGTAGGAATTGTTGGATTTAATCAAGTTAAAATGTATTCAGACGCCAATTATGGCAGATATGAAATGATTTTTGAAGCAGTCAGGGGCGCACTTGATAAGGCAGGTTTAAAGAAAAAGGATATCACTACGGTTATATCATGTACGAATGATTACTATGACGGCAGGACCATAAGTAACTTATTTACAGTTGAGGTAGGGGGTGGTTATTTAGTAGATGAAAGTAAGTGTGAAATGGATGGAGCTCATGCAGTTCTATATGGATTAATGAGAATTTTATCAGGTAATCATAAATTAGCCGTGATATGGAGTGGTAGTATGCCCTCATGCTATCCATATCATTCTGCTCGATTGTACGAGACGGATCCCACTTGGGAAAGACCGCTAGGCTATGTGAATGATATAACAGCAGGAGGATTTCAAATGAGAGCATATATGGAGAAGTTTGGAGTAAGCAAAGAAGAGATTGCAAGGGTAGCCGTAAAAAATAGAAAAAACGCGACAAAAAATCCCTTGGCATTAGCAGAGGCCCAAAACGCTAATTTAACCGTGGAAGATGTATTAAACTCTGAAATTTATTCTGATCCTGTAACTGAGTTAATGGTTGCTCAACCCTGTGATAGTGTAGCCGCACTTTTATTGGCCCCTGAAAGACAAGCTTTAAAAATAACGGATAATCCTGTTTGGATTACAGGGGTAGGTTATAGTCAGGAAGCATATTATCTTGGAGAGAGAGATTTATCAATAAGTAAATCAATGGAAATTGCGGGAAAAACAGCATTTAATGCTGCAGGAATAAAAGACCCAAAAAATGAAATTGATGTAGCTGAATTGTTTGAAGCTTATGCTCATGAGGAATTAATTTTAGCGGAAGCACTCGGATTAGCTGACAAAGGAAAAGCTGCGAATCTGAATTCTGAAATTAATGGTGATTTAGCAATTAATCCTTCTGGAGGAGCTTTGGGAGGAAATCCGCCCTGTGCAACGGGATTAATTAGAATTATTGAAGCGGCAAAACAACTTCGAGGTGAAGCGAATGGGTATCAAGTTAAGGGAGCAAAAAAAGCAATTGCTTCGGGGCAAATAGGAATGTGCGCCCAGAATAATATATTATTTGCATTGGAGGGAAGTGATTAAAATGGGTAGACAAGTAGCTATAGTTTCGGCTGGTTTTAGTGAGCATTCTTCAAAAAGATCTGATGTAAACATGCCGGAATTAGTAAATGAGGCAATTATAAATTGTCTAAAGAAAGTTCCAAGCCTAGGGTTAAAAGATATAGATGCGTTTGTAACCGGAAACATGCCTGCGTTTGAGGGTGCGAATATGCCTGAATTGTGGAGCACTGATTGGATGGGTGCAAGAAATAAACCATTAATGCGTGTAACTACTGGAGGGACTACGGGTGGTTCGGTCGCTATCGCAGGGTACTATCATGTCACAGCGGGTTTACCAGGCATCGATACAGTTTTAGCAATTGCGTATGAGCAACAATCTCAAGGAGATACCAGCGTGGGGCTTGCAAGCACTGCATATGGAGAAATATCGATTCTTAATACATTAGGAATAGATTATGATTCACTTTCACGCATATTAAGTGCCGGGGCAGCAATTGGAGTAGCAGCTTATCAAGCAACAAATTATATGAGCAAAGCAAGAATAACTGAAGAGGATCTAGCTCGAGTTGTTGTACATAATAGAAGAAATGCTGCCAAGAATTGGTGGGCTCATTTAAAAATGCCTGATCTCACAATTGAAGAGGTTTTAGACACGCCATATGTGCAATATCCTTTACGCTATGGTATGCTTTGTCCGGCATCGGATGGAGCTTGTGCAATGTTGTTTACAACAGAAGAGAAAGCAAAAGACATGTGTGATATCCCTGTTTATGTTAATGGTGTGGCAAGTGTTGCAAATGAATCTGCTGTCCTTGGATATGATGGAAGCGGCTCAGCGCAAACTGATCCTTCAGCCCAAATAGGTGCTATGAGATCTTCTGAGTTGGCTTATTCTCAGGCAGGAATTTCGTTCCCCCGTAAAGAAATTGACTATGCTGAGGTATACGCCCCTTTCCCAAATCAAGAACTCATGTGGCTGGAGAAATTAGGATTATTTGAAGAGACAACAGCACCAGAAATGTATAAAAATGGTACAACTGCTTTAGATGGTGATTTACCAGTCAATTGTTCAGGTGGTGTCAATTCTACCAATGCTATTGGTGCATCTGCGATGGAAAGACCTGCTGTGGCTGCATTACAAATAATGGGAAAAGCAGATAATCAAGTACCTAAAACAGTTCATACATCCATAGGGCATGGTTGGGGTGGAAGTTTAAATCTTTGTACTCTTATGGTTATGTCAGATGAACAAAAACGTAAATGGAGGTAAAAAAAATGTCAAAATTAACCCAAAGAAAATCTTTAGATTATATTAAGAAGGAATATGTAAGAACCCGTACTATGCCTGGAAGTTGGTATTTATCCAGTTATAAATTTAAATTTAATATTGCACATCATCAACCAATGTTAGAGAAATTAAAAGAGAAGAAGCTTATTGCAAATCAATGTTCTGGATGTAATAGAGTATTTTTTCCTCCCAGACTAGTATGTGGTCAATGTCTAGTTAAACCAGATAGATGGGTGGATATTAGAGATACTGCCCGAGTTGCCACTTATGCCATTGCATATCTTAAGAATGCGGAAACGGGAGAAGTTGAAGAGAAACCTATGGTTTTAGTTCAACATGATGGTGCCGATACGTGTTCTATAGCAGAATTAGCTCCGGGCGTCAATGTTAAAGACACCTATATTGGAATGCCGATTAAGGCACACTGGAGTGAGACTGCTACTGGGGGATTAATGGATATAGAATACTATGATCCTATTGAAGATGACGCAAAAGACGTTAAATAGTACTAAAAACAATATAATTTCTAATATTATACTTTTTTTTTATTGTTTTTTTTTCCTAAATATAGCAACCTTATTTTTAAAATGCCTAAAAAATTTTGGGTGGTGGAACAAACACATTCCTAGGTGTATTAAGATTACTAACTATAAAAATAAAAATAGTTATCTATATAAAATAAAAATAGTTATTATTAAAATTGTTAAAAGAAAATTATTTTATTTTTAGAGTGAATGATAATGTCAAAAGATATAAACTTAGAGGAACTGATTAAGAATAGAACTTCGATGTCCGAAAAGGACGAATATATGCATGATTTTGAAAAAGATTTAGGTAAATTCCCACGGTACCATAACGAAAGTTGGTACTTTAATTTTATTGATCGCCCAAATAAGGTATATTTTGTTACTAGATTATCGCTACACATGGACAAAAATAAATCCCGACTTTTATTGCTCTTAATCGTCGATGGCAAGGACAATAGCTATTATAATGAGGTCACACTTGAAAAAATGCCTACTAACTGGGAATTTGATGATAAATTAAAGTATTATTGTATAAAGCCAATGGATGAATGGAGAGTTAAATACGAAGATAAAAAAGTTAATTTAGATATTACTTTTAAGGGACGGTTTCCAGTATTCAATTTAGCTGAGGTTGAAGACCCCAAAACTCTTATTGAGAAATACGGTGAAGAACTACTTAAAATCGCAGCTCAGGAGCATTATGAGCAACCTATGATCGCAACGGGTACTTTGGAGTTGAAGAAAAGAGGTGAAATATATGAAACACAAAATATTAAGGGATTCGGTCATCGCGACCACAGCTGGGGCATTAGAAAATGGGTTCAAATCGATGGGTGGAATTGGGTTTCCGCCCAGTTTGAGGATGAAACGATTAATTTTGTGAAATCAGATCTCTTAGGAAAATCCCCTCAATCGGGTGTTATTTATTCTAAGGGCAAAGATAATGTTATTATCGAAAAAGTAGAAGTTCGTACAAAAACCAAAGATGATGGAAAGACACCCGTCTCCTCAACATTTATTTTGATGGATAAAAAGGGAAATAAAAGAACCTTAGAATCAAACACAATTTTTTCAAAGTATTTGCCTCTTAAGTCTCGAATAGGAATAACCGAAATTTTTGAGCAAGTAGCGATATTTACATGCGATGGGAAAGAAGGCGACGGTATTTCGGAGTATTTAATCTCAACAAGGAATTAATCTTGTAAAAAATAGTAAAATGGATCAGTTTTTTGGATTTTTCTTCCCCTCAATACACGTTGCATAAACGGATGTCCCCCGTTCCATCTTTTTAAGTGTTCAATGTAACCCGTTATTTTTTCTTTATTCAGTAAATCTGTGTTAAAAGGTTTGTCCGCCGCGTAGTCATCGGCCCACCTCCAATTAAAAGCGTTATCTATTCCCGCATATCCGGCACATAAGGCCATGCAATTGTTGGCATACAAGCTAGTCCCAAGCATCAATTTTTTAGTAACGCTCCACTTGGAGTAATCTACGTATAATTCCTTTGTACCACTTTTAGCAAATTCACTTAATTCATCTAAAATATTGAGCGAAAGTGGTATTAATTTACCCATATTGTCTGGATAACGGAGTTCTTTCGGATGAATTTGTTCTTTTGTCCAAATCCCTATTGATGTTATATTGGAATGCCACTCAGCTGGATCGGCAAATAATGTTCCCCAATCGTTAAATTCTATTTTTTTCATATTTTTAATTGTCATCCCGAA
>JAHQWS010000166.1 GCA_029856295.1 Promethearchaeia archaeon | reverse complement strand
ATACAAATTAATGGATAGCTATCATTTTTACCATATGCTATATAACTTATCTTTATTCCATTTACATCAGCAAAGCTTTCGCTCATAAGGTTAAATAATCCCCTTTGTGAAAATAATGTTATTGTTTTTTCAAATAGAAAATCGATAAAGATTTATAATAACCTTTATCTAATAATTATTTATTATGGAATCAAATAAAACATCTCAAAAAGATATTTTTGAACGTTTTCAAGATAAATTAGAAGAATTAAAAGAAACATTGCCTCCTTTAGGTACAAATCCGGGCAATAGCTGTGCTGCTATTACATTCGATAATATTTTGGACGTATTAAATGTAAAGGATTTAAAAAGTCCCTATTTTCATAATCTTGCAATTCCTTTTAGCGGTTTTGGAAGTTATGAAACGAAAAAAGGCTGGAAAGGACCGTGTGGTATAGTATCTGGAGCAGTTGCAGCAATCGGAGTGATAATGGGCGGGCAAGAAGAGACTCCACGAGAAAGTGTCCCATTAGTATTTACAAAGGCTATTAGATTTTCTGACAAATTTGAAAGAAAATATGGATCTTTAAGTTGTTGGGATTTATGTGGTTTTGATTTAAGCAAAGATTATCAAAAGTATGTTGAAACTAAAGGTTGGGAACATATATGTTATAAAATGGTTCTTTTTGCCATCGAACAAGTTATAAAATTAACAAGAAAAGATTTAAAAACAAAATGGAAATAAATAGATGGTGTAAAAAATTTAAAGAAATTATAAAATACAAATAGGGTATCCACAATACTTACAATTGCCTTTTGAGTCGATTAATAACTTTTTCACGCTGAAACCAGATCTTCTAATAACTAAGTTAGAGCATTTTGGGCATATCGTATTTTCATAATCCGTATTATCTAAATTTCCTAGATAAACAAAATTCAACCCGCTCTTTTTTGCCATGTCATATGATTTTCTTAAGAATTTTATCGAAGTTGGTTTATAAAATCCATGATCATAGGATTTATAATGTGGTAAAGCCCGAGTAATATGAAATGGTGTATCCTCACCTAATTCTACATAAATCCTGTTAGAGATATTCTTTATAATTTCGGGGTTTGTATTTAAATTTTCTATTAAGAGAGTCGTAATTTCAACATGTAACCCCAATTCTTTCGCGAATTGTGCATTCCGCCATACCTTTTCTACATCGGTTCCGCAGTATTTTTGAACCATATCATTATCCCCTTTTATATCAATATTTATTGCGTCAAGCCCATTTTCTGCTAAATCTTTTAAGACTTCCACTGTCATGTAGCCGTTAGAAACATAGGTATTATATAATCCTTTTTGTTTTGCTAATTTAAACACATCCAAGGAATATTCAAAAAGAAGAGTCGGTTCATTAAAAGATATTGAAGTTCCTTTAGAGTGATTTTTAATAGCCAGCTTAATTAATCTTTCAGGAGATAGATATTCCTTTTCATTTTTTATTTTATCCAGAACTGGATCGTTTGGATGGGAGATGTGATGATTTTGGCACCAGGGGCAACTAAAATTACAGCCATAAGTTCCGATGGTAATAGCATAAGTACCCGGATAAAAATGAAATAACGGCTTTTTTTCGATAGGATTATTTGATAAGGCGGGTATACATCCATAGACTAATGTACATATCTCTCCATCTATATTCATTCTTGTTTGGCAAAATCCCGTTTTACCTCTTGAAATCTTACATTTTCTTTCACATGTTAGGCATTGAGCAATATCATCACTAACTTTTTGCTGATATTTTGATTTCTTAATAAAATTAGGATTAATTAACTCCATGTATAGATCCTTAACAATTAATGATTACTTGTATTAAAATTCAATTGAAATTAATCCCGTTAATAAATTCCAATATCTATTTAAGAAGCTACTGCGTAAATATATATTTATGAGAAAAAAAGTTATTGAAATGATTGAAAACTTCATAATTGAAGTAATGTGACAAACTAAAATTCCGGGTTTGAGCATCGCAATCGTAAAAGATGGCGCTCTCGAATATGCTAAAGGTAATTTTTACATGTACCGTGAAGGGAAAAGATAATTAATATTGGCGCTGTAGTGTGTGAAACAGATTTTTGGAAAGGTAGGACCTTAGAAGAGTTAGGACTTGCTGGAATGACAAAAGAAGAAATAATGAGGTACTTACAAGAAGGAAAATAAGTTTAGTATAGAGAATTTAAAAAAAAGAGAATTTAATATAAATAAAGAATAAAAAAATTTTTCTTTTTTAAGTTGGTCTTCTTAATATTTTTCCAGGACGTTTTCTATTTTGTGTATTATTTTCAACTACAATAGTACCGTTGACAATTACATGTAAAATACCTTCAGAGAACTGATGAGGATTTTCAAATGTTGCTTTATCAATTACCGTTTCTGGATTGAATACTACTATATCAGCCCATGTATTTTCCCTTAATAATCCTCGATCTCTCAATCCTAATCTTTGAGCAGGAAAAGATGTCATTCTACGAATAGCATCTTCCAAGGTTAGTAATTTCTCTTCTCTGACAAATTTTCCCAGTATACGAGGGTATGTTCCATAGAAACGGGGATGGTATACTCCCAAGGAAGGCAGATATGGAATGCCAGCGCCATCAGTTCCGATCATTTGATATCGGCTAGTCATTATACGTCGGATATCTTCCCAACCTTGACCTTCAGAAGTAACTTGGGGATCATCAATTAATAATTCGAAATAAGTTTCCCAATCATCCTTAAAACCCTTTATTTTAGTAATCTCTAAGATATTTTTTCCAATAATATCCTGCCATCTTTCTGCAGGGGCCGAAACTATATAAATTCTTTCAAATCCATCGTCATGAACTATATTCTCCCATTTATCTATTTCATCTTCCATAATTTCATTTTTAATACGTTCTCTAACTTCGGGATCGCGTAAACGGTTTTTCATTTCTTCGACAGTACCCTCTCTTGTCCAAGGAGGAAGCGTTGCTGATAAGTTGCACATTCCTCTATTATAAGGATATTGATCACACGTGATATTTATTCCATCTTCATTAGCTTCTTCAATTAATCTTAATGTGTCTATACTCCTCCCCCAGTATATCTTACCGGCAATTTTATGATGAGCAACTTGCCCTCCAGCGCAACCTGATTTTTTGACAATTTCTATTACTTCCTTAATCGCCTCTATTACTGTTTTTCCTTCTCCTCTAATATGAGAAAAATATAGAGCGTTATATTCTCCTAAGACCTTAGCTAATTCGATGAGTTCTTCAGTTTTAGCATAAATCTGAGGAGCATAGATAAGTCCCGTACTCATTCCAAATGCGCCAGCTTCCATTGCTTCCCTTAAATATCCTTTCATTTTGTTTAATTCTTCATCGCTTGGTTCCCGATTTTCGAATCTCGCTCCTCCAGCAATTCTTATATTATCATAACCAACTACGGGAACTAAATTAATTGCACATTGATTTTTTTCTAATTGTTTCAAATACTCTTCATAACTACTCCACGGAAGATCTATCGTCATATTTAACCCGGTCATTTTCATTATTTGTTCTACAGCTTCTTCTTTTCTTTCTTTAGGAATTGGAGCTAACCCATCTCCACACATGCCAATAACACAGGATGTGATTCCTTGTCGTATGAATGAGGAGACTCGGGTAAATTGATGACCTAAGACAAGACTGTAATCTGTGTGTGAATGCGCATCAATAAAACCTGGGCAAACGACCATATTAGACGCATCAATAACCTTATCAGCATCCTCACTCATGTCTGATCTAATTTTAGTAATAAATCCGTTTTTAATTCCAATATCTGCTCGATACCATGGATTTCCCGCTCCATCAATAATTTTTCCGTTTTTAATAATAATTTCATAACTCAAATTAATCAACTCTTAAGTTGCAAGTTTATAATTAAATTAAGTAAGTATTACATTCTAAAAAAATTTAAAAGTTTTAAAAAAATAAGACAACAACAATAAAAATAAGATTGAAAACCGTGCTTAAGCTTCTTCTACCACTAATGTTTCCATCGGCAAGTAAATTGTTAATACATCACTTACTTTCATATCATTGGGTATAACTTTCCCTCTAATAACGAATTCCAATTTTTTCATGCGATCCACCTTCCATTCAAATTTATTAAGAATGTACGGCTTTAATTCACCAAATGTTATGTCTGGTTCTAGCATATATTCATCTAAAAGTTTCTTGAGATCTTCCATATTGACCATTTTATGATTACCATCTCTGAGATTTCGTTTTATTTTAAAAAATTACGATTATTATTTATTCTTTATTAAAATTTAGATTTTAAAATTTATAAATTTTTAACGATATAAGAATACGCGTTTGATTTATCTCGTTTTCATGATTGGCATTAATAATTGAAATAACTTAGCATAAAATTTTCTAACTAATGAAATTTCAAATAATAAACGAATGAATTTTAGTAATCTGTGTTTTTTAGGTTTAAAAGTGCTTCTATCTTTATCATATGTTATACTCCTAATATAGAAGTTTTTCTGAAATGTTGAAATTAGTAATTGATAAGTGATTATTGATATGATATCCCAAGCCCTTCTAATATGGTCAACCGGGTAATTTAATTTTTCCCCCATCGACATTCTTACAACTTCAATTATATGAAAAAGGTCAATATTACTTCTTAAAAGTTCTTTGCTAGCCCATAAGAGATAAATGCAACCTCCACAGTAAGAAATTAACGCTTTAGCCCCAGTCTCTTCTGCTTCTTTAAACTTTTTTGCACCCTCAAAAATTATATCAAATGCTATAGACATATTTTTCACCCATGAAGCTCCTGCTCCAAAACCACAACATAATGAGTCTTTTCTATTATGCTCCATTTCTATGATTTCACAGCCGCATTTGCTTAAAATCTCTCTTGGTTCTTCCCAGTATTTCCCTCCGAGGGCTTTAGAATAACAATTATCATGCACCGTAACGCTAAAATTTAATTCTTTCTTTAATTTAATTTCTCCAGAGTTTATCTTATTTAGGAGCCATTGATGAAAATTAATAAAATTTTGACTATGCTTCACACCCATTTCTTTTGGATGAACTTCTGAAAAAATGTATTCAACGGCATCTAAAGTTGCTACAACATTTTTTACGCCCCAATTATCAAAATCTTTTTTAGTTCTCTGGGCAATATTTTGTACAATATCCAAATATCCTCCTTGATATAAATATGCTCCTCCTTCCCATTGATCTATGCGATCTATCGGCTTAAAATAATTTAGCAGTTTACTACCTCCAATTATGAAGGGGAATAAATGGGTATAGTTGCCGATTAACAAAACTAAATCTTCTGGTTTAGGTGTATAGTTCATCCATTTAGTTATCCAATTTTTTTCCCTTTCAGAAAGAAAAATATTTAGCAATTGCCAAATATTGGGTTGTTCTGTGGGACAAATAAATCTATATAGAGGTGGCGCGCCTTTTTTTTTATATCGATCATTCCATCTTTCGAGAATCAATTGGTATGGATTTGCTTGTTGAGGACAATATAAATTACACGAAAGACATGTATTACACTTCTTAAGAGCATACTTAGATTCTTTTCCTTCAATTAAATTCTTAACTTCTTCTTTCGCAATTTCTATTGGCAAATGCATGACAGGACATAAATGAAGGCATAAACCGCATAAATTACATAAATC
>JAHQWS010000165.1 GCA_029856295.1 Promethearchaeia archaeon | reverse complement strand
ACATGGAGCCTAAGGTTCAGGATACTTACCCCTCATCGTCGCTGAGGTGGCGCATTTTGCTCTTGTCGATAGACCGGGGTAATTTTAGATGTGAATTCTTCAAGAGTATAGGGGAATTCATCTTCGCTTGCTATTTTTCCTAACTCAATCAAAATCTGCCGTGCTATAAGCCAAAAAGCTACCCCTAAAGCCTTTTTGCCCCTATTATTAGCGGGGATGGCAAGATCTATCCCTGCAAGAATATCATCTGTATCAAACAAAGAGACTACAGGTATTCGAGCTAACTGTGCCTCTTTTAGAATAACTTTATCCGCATGAGGATCAACAATGACAACGCAAGCTACGTCTTTCTGATATGTATCAATTATCGGATTTGTTAAACTTCCAGGAATAAAACGCTCGGTAATTGCTTTACAACCAAGTGCTTCGCAAAATTTCAAAACAGGTTCTTTTCCATATCGTCGAACAGAGGCAACAATTACTCGATCACTTCCCTCTTCAACATATTTGCTCAGAAATTTAGCCGCAATCTTTATACGCTCATCAGTTTTAGTAAGATCTATTACATATAATCCATAATTAGTCTGTCTATATATAAAGCGTCTTGCATCACCAGTTAAGAGTTTAGTTCCAATGTGGATTCCACAACTCAAATAAAGTTGCTTTTGTTCCTCATCCTTATCGATGATTTTTTCTTTTTCTTCAATTTTTGCGTCTAAATCATCAGTATCAAGTAAATTGAGTTCCTCTTCTAAGTCCAAGTCTTCTTCGAAGTCTACTTCAAAATCTATATCGACTAAATCTTTGTCCTCGATTTCCACGTCATCTGCTTCTTCATTTTTTTTCTTCTTTTTAGCCAATCTAATTCATTCCACAATAATTCTTCTAAGAATAAATTTACATATTCAGCAAAATTTAAATATTTTATTAAAGGGACTTTTCAAGGCTTAAATTGTTTAAATTTGAAAAGTATTAAATAATGATACGTCTAAGTTTTAGTAAATGATGGAAGAAAGTAATGAATTTAGGATTGTCAGATCGAAAGCTTATTTTAGATATTTGATATTTATCCTTATTTTTGTAGAGATTTTAGACACCTACACTACTAATTATCCTAATGTGATTCCATCTCAAGTTATTGCCGAATTTTTAGCGAATTATCCCGAAAATGTGGCGCAATCTATCTTTGCACTTGCTGTAGGTATTGCTACTATCGGGATGTATTTAGTTTTGCTTAACCAATTCTTAGCTGATGGATTTGGAAGAAAGATTCTTTTAGCTTTTACCGTGTTTGGGATGGGATTTTCATCCCTATTACTCTTTTTTTCGACGAACATCATTCAATATACCATTTATTTATTTATGTTATACGTTTTTTTTAGCTCGGATATTTGGGTTATATATATTAATGAGGAATGCCCTTCTGAAAAAAGAGGCTTTTGGACCAATATGGTGTTAGTTGGAGGTGTAGTTGGTGCTATTTTACTCCCGATATTTCGCTCAATATATATTACCGAAACATATTCATACTGGCGAGGGATGACTTTTTTTGCAATATTTTTAGGAATCCCGTTGGGTATTATAATATTATTTACTCTCAAGGAAACTTCAAAATACCAAGAACTTAAAATCGATCAAGCCCAAATTAACAGGACCTCTAAATCTTTAAAACAAAACCTAAAAACTCTTTTTAAATCTTCACGTCGTAAGGAAGTTATTGCTATTTTAATAATTAGTTATATCAGCGGATTAAATTATCTTTTTGTAGCATTGGGTGAAAGTTTTATCTCAAATAGTCCTAATTTGGACCAAGATGATATTAATATTATAGTATTAGTAATGAGTATCTGTGTGGTATTTGGTTATATTTTTACGGGATATATAGCAGATAAATACGGTCGAAAGCCATTATTTTATGTGTATTCAATTCTGCTTCCTATTGGAATAATGATTGCCGTTTTTGGAAGTTATTCCACTGAAGGAGCGTTATTATTTGTGTGTATTGGAGCAAGTTTAGCAAATATTACATTTTGGGGGTTGGGGGTGGTTACAAGGTTAGTTATTCTTGAGATTGTTCCAACAGAGTCAAGGGGTACTGGGAGCGGAATGAAATCCTTGATTGGGGCTTTTGGAATCACCAGCGGCTTATTGTTAAGCAGTATAATCATTTTACATTACGGTTTAGGCTTCTCCTTTATACTTTTTAGTGTGTTATTATTGATTAATATACCATTAATTGCCAAGTATATTAAGGAAACAAAGGGAATAGATTTAAGCAAAGTTAAATAGTAAATTGACAAATAAATTGAAATTTTATAGAAATTTTTAATAGATTGAGTACTAAACTTATTTATAAAAACTTTTTAATTAATAAATTTAAAAGAGATACATTTAACGAAATATTTATTCTAATATCGAATGGTGGTTTTGTGGCAAATACTAGATTTATAGTGTCGGTGGTCGTAGGTATTTTTCTGAGTTTTGTCTCTGTAGCTTTATTTACCATGTGGCAGAGTCTATATCAACTTCACAGTATTTTTAAATCAAGCTTTTTAAGAGGATTAGCAATGCTTTTGGGTACTAACTTTAGCTTTAATATTATTGCTTTTTTAACAAAGGGAGAATGGGCTATTACGTATTTTTTAGCACCAGCATTATTAGCTTGGATTTTTGTGGGCTATATAACTGGTACAATTGCTAAAGGATCAAGAAATGGTTTTATTTCAGGGATATTAGCTTGGGTGATTGTATTGCTTATATGGATACTTGTATCTATTATTGCAGGAGAAGATTTGATGGCATTTTTTCAAGGAAACCAATTATTCATGACCTTAGGAGGAATTGCAGGATCCTCTCTCGGAGTTTCTTTAAGCAGTATTTTAGGAGGATTTATATCCGGACCAGAAGAAGAGTACTAAGGTTTATAGGAAAGTCATTTTTAAATTTCTTTATTTTTTATTATTTAATAATATAGTACACATTAATTCTTATTAATAAAATATCATATCTCAACGTTTTCTCTGTTTTTAAGAAAATCAATATTAAGGAATTAATAAAATAGGGATAGAACAATAAAATAAATAATTGAAATTTACATTTTTTATAGCTATAACTTAAACTTAATATTTAATTTATAGATAATAATGGTAAAGGTAAAAGAAGAAGATTTATCCTTAATTTTACCGGATCGAGAGTTTACCTTAGATTTGTTAAGAAAATTAAAGGTTCCTTATTCTGTTCGCCGTCATTCTATTAAAGTTGCAGAAAAAGCTGTAGAGATAGCAAATAAAATAAAAAAAACCAAGGTAAATATAAATTTAGTTGAAATTGGGGCTTTATTGCATGATGTTGGGAGATCAAAGACTCATGGTTTTAATCATGCTCTAATTGGAGGAAAGATTCTTAGAGCAAGAGGTTTTCCAGAGGAGTTAGCGAGGATCTGTGAAACCCATATTTTAGGTGGATTGGACAAAGAAGATGCACAACTAGTTGGTTTACCAGCTAAAGATTATATTCCATTAACTCTGGAAGAAAAGATTATATGTTTAGCTGATAAACATTTATCTGGAAGACGTCCAGTTAGTTTAAAGAATAGGTTTGATATTTGGTTTAATAAATATGGAAGAACCAAAATTTTGATGAAAGCGACCAAAAGAGTTGAGAAAATCCAAAAAGAAATAGAAAGTTTAATGTAGGGAATTTAATTTTCCAAGTTTTTCTTTAGCTGATTTAAAATTCCTCCGTCTTCTAAAATTTTCGTCAAAAATTTCGGTAATTTTTCAAATTCGAGTTTACTACTCTTAGTTTTGTTAAATATGAGTCCTTCTTTGAGGGAAATTTCTAAATTATCGCCTTTTGAAAAAGTTTTTTCATTCCAATTTACAGTAATTCCTGGAATACCAAGATTAATTAAGTTCCTAAAATAAATTCTGGCAAATGATTTGGCGATAATTGCCTTTATTCCGAGGACTTTAAAAACATTCACAGCCTCTTCGCGTGAACTGCCAGTTCCAAAATTTTCACCAGCAATAATAATATTTCCTTGGTCAATATTTTTCGCGAAATGAGGGTCAATAAATTCTAAAGTACATTTTGCCATCTCATGTGTATCTCTCATTGTTAAAGTATGACTAGGGACGATATCATCTGTGTTAATATCATCACCTAAGATATAAGCAAAACCATCAATTTTTTCTAACATTTATAACACCTCCCTAGGATCGGATATTTTACCTTTTAGTGCTGAATATGCAACCGTAGCAGGTGAGGCTAAATAAACTTCGGAAGTAGGATGTCCCATTCTTCCTTTAAAATTACGATTCGTACTACTAATGCAGATTTCTTCGGAACCTAACACTCCCAGATGACCGCCTATGCATGGCCCGCACGTGGAATTTCCAACAGCAGCCCCCGCATTAATAAAAATTTCGATAAGACCTTCTTGTAGGGCTTCCTTATATATCTCTTTTGACGCAGGAATAATAATTAATCTTGTTTTGGGATCCACGCTATTTCCCTTAATGATCTTAGCCGCTATTTGCAAATCCTCCATCCGCCCATTGCTACACCTGCCTAAAAATGCTTGATCTATTTCGATTCCCTCAACTTCCTCAATTCTAGCTAGATTTCCCGGATTAGATGGCTTTGCCACTACTGGAGTAATTTCTGAAAGATTATACTCAAGGATCTTCTCATAAACGGATTCTTTATCGGGAGTTATTAATTTATAGGGTTCTTTTGTTCGTTTTGCTAACCATGTTTCTAATTTTTTATCGGGTAGAAATATTCCAAATTTTGCACCAGCTTCAACAACCATATTTGATACTGTCATTCTACCATCGATCGATAGAGTTTTAGCACCTTGACCGTGAAATTCTAAAGATTTGTAGATGGCTCCTTTAGTAGAAATATTCCCTATTAACGTTAAAATGAAATCTTTTGACATCACTCCTTTATTAAATTCCCCGGACATAATTATTTTGAATGACTCTGGAACTCTAAACCAGAGTTTTCCAGTAGCGAAAACTACAGAAACATCTGTTGCGCCAATACCTGTTGCCAAATTATTAAACGCTCCATATGTTGTAGTATGGCTATCAGAACCAACAATTAACATACCGGGTCGAGAAAAGCCCATTTCAGGTAAAACTTGATGACAAATCCCTTTATCGAGTTGATATCCAAAATTATGAATAAATTTATATTTCTCAGCGAATTTTCTACAATCTTGGTGCATTTGAGCAGCAGATATCGTAGGAGCAGGAACCCAATGATCTAATATGAAAAATATTTTATCTGGATCCCATACATAATCAATTCCAAGTTTTTCATATTCTTTATGAATTCTTCCACCTAATTGCTCGTGAACCATTATAAAATCAATATTGCAATCAATAAATTGCCCAGGAGAAATTTCTTTAAGATTAGAATGATCTAACAGAATTTTTTCTGCAATTGTGTATCCCATATTAATTCACACGGCTTTTTTTACTATTTAAATTAAAGTTCATAATCATTATCAAGCATTATGATTGTTTTTTTAGCAATTTTACATGCCTCAAATAATACCTGAGGATCTACCTTATCAGGTGTGTCAGTTTTTGAATGCGTATATCTCGCTGAAGCTATTGTAATAATATCTATAGCTTCATATCCTCTCAAATGGAAAGGCACAGTATCAGTA
>JAHQWS010000164.1 GCA_029856295.1 Promethearchaeia archaeon | reverse complement strand
TTTATTATTTTTTCAATTTCGATTATTTCCTTTAAAAAATCAATTTTGTTAAAAATGCGTAAGTTTTAATAGAATCGCTGAAACCTAGATCAACTCCTTCTATAATATTTAATTGATATAATAATTTTATAGCAGGTGGAATAGGTATAATTTTCCCTAAAATGGATTTGATTTTGAAGAATTTTTCATCTGAGGGCAAAGCAAGATTAATCTTACATGTTCTTAGCTTATTAACAGGGATGCTTGGAAAAATAAGATTAATTTTTTTAACTATATCTTCTTCAGAACTATTTGAGGAAGACCATAACAAAAAAAAATTTACATCTTTAGGAAGAGGTTTTTCATTATCAATTAGTGTAAATTCACTCAAGGCTTCAATCCAATATTCGGATGGTATAAAACACAAGTTAAGCGCAGATTTCATTCTTGTTCTACAGTTGTTAAAACTTCAAAATTAAATCAACATATAACGCAATCTTTATGTTATTATAATAGATCTTTAATTTCTTATAAAGTCCATGAAATTCAATCATTTAATCGTAATTATCCCAAGTAATATTTTCTTGTGAGATAACTTATTATTATTTCTTACTTTTTTTTTTTCTTTCTTTTTCTCTTTGTTTTTCAAGTGCTATCCTTTCTTTTTCTCTCTCTTCCATTCTTCTCTTTCTTTCAGTATCTCTCGATTTTCGCGCTTTTTTTTCTATCTTTTCGTCCTTTCTTTCTTTTTTTATTTTATCGTACTGTAATATCCCGGCTAAGCCCATTATTACCATCAGAGGTAAGAACAAAAAGAATACTAAAATGTTTTTTAATAAAACGGCGTTTACACCAATAATTTTATTATCAGCAAGAAAAAAAGTACCAAATTCATAAGCAACTTTACATAAAATCAAAAAAATCAAGACACCATCTGGTTTTATAGGTTTAAATATTTTTAGGTCTAAAATTATCTCTGCTTTGCTTCCAATCAGGCAACTGATTGTATATAAAATCAGAAAGACATCAAAAATAAATAATATGAAATAAGTAACGGGGTTATCTAAAATAGGACTAACATTAGCTACTTCACCTCCTAAAAAAGCGTTAATCATGAGAACAGCCCCATATAGAGCGGAAAATAAAACGAAAATTCCTAACCAGGCGTTAAATGGATGATTTTTTTGCAATATTAATGCCAATAAAGAAATTGCTGTTAAACCAATTATTATTCCAATTATTATGTATGGAATAATTTCAACGAATCTATGAATAAGAAGTTCTTGTTTTCCAACTTTTATAATCACACTAATTTTTGTTGTACCGACAGATACAGCCCCAATAAATAATATTAAAGCAACAGCAGCTGCAATCCCCACTATAAAGATAATCCATCTCCACGTAAAAGCGATTGGAGTTGGCATTTTATAGAAAGTTTCATCCATCGAAATACCGTAGCTGTATATATAATACATTGTAAATATTGATGTGATGAATATATAAAAAATAAATGAAACAATGAAGGAGACTAATCCTATAAGAAATAATATTTCTGCTCCTATAAACATAAATATAATTATAACTATAATTAAAAAACCTATCCCTTTTAGAATAGTGTTCCGGGTTAATTTTTTAATATCCGCCTGCAAAAAGAAAGCAATCAAGAATAAAACTATGCATATGATTAATAATGGAAAATATATAATAATTCCATTAATAACAAAACCAAACACTTGAAATTCAAAATTAAATTGAAGAAAAGTATAGCCAACTAAGAGCCAAATAATTAGAATTAAGAAAAAGTGATTTTCTTTTTTTAAAAGTCCTTTTAAATCTTTTAATCCCATACCATTTTCCCATAAAAAAATATTATATGAATAAAAAAATATTAGATGTTCTTAAATAAAAAGGTTGCATAAAAAATAAAATTGACGTAATAGTGGAAATTTTCTAAACGATTAAAGAACTCCTTTAGTTGATGGAATTTCACTCGAAGTTATTTTTATTGCCTCTCTTATAGCCCTTGCTAATGCTTTAAAGGCAGCTTCAACCTTATGATGTTGATCTTCTCCGTAAAGAACATGGAGATGTAAGTTCATCTTAGCATTTTCAGCAAAAGAATTAAAAAAATGTCTTATATCTTCAATCGCAACATCTTCTATATTGCATTCTTCGTTCAAATTAAGTTCCAAAACTAAAGTTTTTCTACTTGAGAAATCTATTACACATCTGGCGAGTGAATCATCCATTGGAATAAGAGCTGATCCATATCTATTAATTCCTTTTTTATCTCCTAATGCACTGAGAAAACAATCACCAAGTAAAATTCCAATGTCTTCAATGATATGGTGCGTTAAATCTCCTGAAGCATTAACTTTTAAATCAATTCCAGAATGTCTTGTTAATAATATTAACATGTGATCCATAAATTTAAGCCCAGTTGTTATTTCGAATTTACCTGTGCCATCTAAATTTAATTCAACTAATATATCTGTTTCAGCAGTTTTTCTGGTCTTTTTTGATTTCCTCATCTCAGTTCACTTCAAAAAAATTAATTTGTTGATCTATGAGATAATAAATGATTAAATTAATTTACATTTTATTAATAATGATATCAAGTTTTAAACTTGTATATTATTTAGGATATATCAAATTTAGCCTTTTTCTAATACATTTGATATATATTTTCTATATTCCGTACTAATACCATATAAATCAAAAACTAGTGAATCAACACCATTTTGAATCTTTTCATCATAATTAATAAGTAATTTTTTTATTTTATCGATAATGATTTTAGCCACTTCTCTTTCCTTGGCTATTTTAGGAATTTTGATAGGCAATTGCTTGATCTTCTCAATTAAAATTCGAGGAAATAGCTTTTTATAGGACCCAAAGGATTTGATAAAATAATAGGATAATAATTGAGAATTAATAATACCAAGTAGATAATAATGATTGAATTCTTCTAATGGAGATTGTACAATTTTAAGATTATAAAACGATTGAGAGGTAATTGAGAAATCTTGGTCGTAAGTGGCGCATATCAAGTTATTTTGACTCAGTTGCCTAATCACAATTCGATCTTCATAGATTGTTAAATCCTTATAATTAATACCATCTTTGCTTACGTCAATATACTTTTTATCCTTTATCTGATATCGATTAATAGAGTATAGAAACTTTTTAAAATCTCCTTTTTTATCCTTGGGAAGTTTAGGATAAATAATTTTCTCTATATGCTCAAGTTTTAACTTAGATTTACATACTGGACAAATTAAATGTTTTTTAGGTATTGGGAAATAAAGCTGACACTTTTTACAGTAAATAATTTCTCCAATCTTCGCTAGTTCTACACCTCTACTTAAAAGTATGATAAAACCATTTTCTTTATTTAAATCCTTCAGTTTCGGGAAATTCGTATTTATCTGTTCAATAATAGAATCATCAATGTCATTTAGATGGACTAAGAACTTAAAATCCCATTTCTTTATTGAAATTTGATGTAATTGCTTAGTTTGGTTATTTGATAATTTTATATTGATTGTATTTTTCTCTCTTTTCTCTTCATCGTTCTCTTTTTGTAAAACAATTATGATATTAGAAACAACGGGATCTTCGAATTTTGGACCAGTGTAATATATCTCCTTGATTTTTGTTGTATTATAAATATATTTTCTAGCGATTGAACGATGAGACAACGCTAAAAGAGAATCAGGTATAATATAACCAAGGTTTCCCCCATTTTGTAGAAATCTTATTCCTAATTCGATAAAAAGCTGATAATAATCATATTGACCCTTGTTAGTTTTCAAAGCTCCTGTCTCAATTAGTTTCCTATGCTCACTTTGAATGTCCCTAATAAACAAATAGGGTGGATTCCCGACAACAAAATCATATTGTTCGTAATAATCTAGCCCTAAAGAGTTAATATTTTTAATCTTAAATGTAGATAATCTATATTTTTCATCAAAGTCTCGGATAAATTCTAATATCTTGTATAATTCATAATGAATGTTAAGCTGACACAAAATACATGCAATTGGATTAATATCAACCCCGTAAATGTTTTTTCTAACACTTAAAACAATGTTTTTCATCTCTTCTAAGGTTAAATCAGAAAGATTTTCATAGTTTAAAATCTTCAGATAGCGATGTATTAGTCTCCTTATTGCTTGAATGATAAAACTTCCTGAGCCGCAACTAATATCAATCAGCTTTTTATTTTCAATATTGTTAGTGTCTGTGTATCCAGTGGAATCTAAAATGTAATTTACAACTGATTGAGGAGTATAAAATTCTCCTAACACTTTTTTCTCATAATGATTTAGATATCTTTGATGAATATTCCCAAAAACATCAATATCAGAATCTTCATCGAGTTTAGTAGTTTTAGATAAGTATTCTTTAATCTCATTTAGAAAATTTATATTACTACTCCCTTTTAAGTTGGTACTATATAATTCAATGATATTTTCGATGATTTTTTCCTTTTTCAAGTATTCTAAAAAATTATCCATCTTAGGATTATGTAATTTTGATAATTTATTTCTTTTTTATTATTTGTACTTTAATACAGGGTAATTATTTTTACCGACTGTGAGTTAATAATACTATGGAAATCACAAAAAAAGATCTAAAATCCCTTGAAGATCGAAAGTTTCCCAACAATGAAATTTTAAAAATTACAAAACATAATATTGAGATTAAAAACTTTGATATTTTGGATAAAACGCCAATTTTATATATTAAACCTTATGTTAATGAATTTGACTGCAGAAAATCGCTCAAGCATGGTTGGATAGAGGGTAATATTAGAAAAATGACTAGGTAATCTCTATTTTTTTTAAAAAAAAATAATTTTATATGATGACAACATTTATGATTCTAGTTAAGAAAAAAGAAATCACTTTGTTCTAAATATTAAAATATTGATAAATATGATTGCTGATTTGATTCTGGTATTTTCATCAATAATAATCTCGATCTCTGCTATTAGTTATGTTATTATCCATCGTGAGAAATATGGTTCTAGAATAAATATTATTCTTATTATCTTGCTTTATTTATTTGTTGGAATTTTATATATTACTCTTCTCTGTCTCTCAACTATGGTAATTTTTAATGAAGAAACTGCCCTAAATTTATGGAATGCTGCAATAATCGTTAGTATTTTTGCTATAGTATTTTTAAGTTCTTTACATGGGATTATCATTGGCTATAAAAAGACTGAATTCTTGACTTATTTTATTTTTTCCTTCTTAGGAGGAATAATTGTATATTTGGTTTGCTTTGTAAATATATTTGAAGTAAAAAAAATTGGGTTAAACTATTATTTCAGTTTTCAAAATTTTCTTTTATTATTTTTTATGACAATACTTGGGAGTTCATTAATCATCTTAATGTGGTATATTTTGCTAATAAACTTCTCAAAAATACGTGAAAAAATATTAGCAAGTTTAATAATAATCAATACCTTATGTTTTACTGTTGTTATTTTCACATTTGCATTGTTCTTAATTTTTTCTAATTTATTTTTTAAATATCTCCATTTAATATCTTATATAATTACAGCTATTATTTTCCTTTATGAAATTATCAAAAAGCCAGACCTCTTTATAGAAATTACCAATAAGATTTATGATTTTATAATATTTCACAAAAGTGGGATTCTCCTTTATTCTTTTAACTTTGAAACGGGAAGAGAGACCGAAGATTCTCTTTTAAAAGGCAGTATCTTAATTGGTATTAATCATATTC
>JAHQWS010000163.1 GCA_029856295.1 Promethearchaeia archaeon | reverse complement strand
AAAGTATATATGGCCATTCATACTCATAATGATTTTGGTTTGGCTGTAGCTAATACAATTACAGGTGTTATTGAAGGTTGTGAATATCCGCATACTTGTATTAATGGATATGGTGAGAGAGCAGGAAATGCTGCTTTAGAAGAGGTCGCCGTTATTTTAGAACGTTTAGGCATTAAAACGAGTATAAAGTTAGATAAATTACCAGAACTTAGTGAGGTGTGTGAGAAGTATTTTTGTAAACCATTGTCGCAATATAAGCCCATTGTAGGAGATTATGCATTTAGCCATGAAAGTGGACTTCATATTGCTGCGATATTAGCCCATCCATTGACTTATGAGCCTATGGATCCTAAAATAATTGGTCGACGGAGAAAGTTTTATTTGGGTAAATTTTCTGGAACTAAATCAATTATTCATGCCTTACAAAATAAAATTAAAGTTTTAGATTTAGATATTCCAGAAGAAATTATAAGAAAAATAGTAAATGAAGTAAAAATAAAGCATGAAACCACTTCGAAAGAAGATTTAAGAAAATCCTTTGATATTATTAAAGAAGAACTAAAGAAAATTACAAAAGGCGTTTCGGATAGAGATTTCTTTGAAATTGTCAATAAATATGCTCAACCATATATCCCAGAAGGGCATCCTGTAAAACCAAAACGTTTATAGCATTTTGAGATGAATATATGAAAAAATTAATCTAGTAGGTTTTTTATCTCAGAAATGCGTTTTTTAGTTTTATCTAGATCTTTCTGTAATTTCTGAGTTTGCTTTTCATAAGTTTTATCGTCTAATTTTCCATCATCATGCTTTTTCTCAATAAATTTTATAAGATTTAGGACAGAGTTTAATTTGCTTTCTAAGCTATCTAATTCTGCTTTTAAATCTTCTTTACTTGCTTCTTTTTTTTCAATTTTTGCTACTACCTTTTTTTCTTTCGGTTCCGTTTTTTTTTTTTTTTTCTTTGTTTGTTTTATAGGGGGCCTAGGTGGTTCACTGATTTTAGATGGGGCAATAGGTACTGGTTTAATAAAATCCTCATCGTTAGTTTCAGCCTTCTTTTTATCTAATTCTGGAGGTTTAGGAGGTAATGCAGTAAGATTCGAAGTATCTTGACTGCTTAAATAAGCATTTTTAGATGATTCTTCTTCCTTATATGGTTCATATATAAAATCAGGATTACTTGGAGTTACTGTTTGAATTTCTTGAACTTTTGGCTCACAAAAGATTTCTTCTGCGGATTCTGATATTAATTCTATTAATTTATTAATATTGGTTTTCATGGTATTAATCTGAGTTAGGTAATTATTTAAAATTTCAATAACTTCGGCTTTAGAAGAAAATGTAATTGTAGAATCGACGGTCATTTGAGTCTCAACTTGAGGAGCGGTCTCTACTGTGGATGCTAGTTCTTCTATTGTTTGCCCAGGTTTAATCGAAACGGGTAATGTATGTTCTTCTCCTTGTTTGGTTAATTCCATACGATAATCTGAAATAAGCCAATTAAAAATATTCAACGTTAAATCTGCATGGTCGTCATATTGAAATCCACCGCCTGTTTTATCTCGAAACAATTCATAACTGCCAATTGCGCATGCTCTACCTCGCTTTGATTCTGATGTACAAATCAAAGGACAACTATACGGTTCAGATGTTTCATTTGAAGTGGCTATAGAAATTGCACTGCCAATTATAGTAAGAGAACATCCTGCTCGATAACATATGGAAGAAATTTCATTAGTAATGGGATGTGGTGGTATAAAATTTATTGAGGAAATGATTGGCATATTTTCTATTCCAATATTATTAACCTCATCCATTACTTGGTCATTCTCAAAAGCAATCCCAAACTGTTCTGATAACTCAGTTAAGTTGCTATTTCGCCCACGATCACCACCTGCATGGGACAATAAAAGCAATCCTCCTCCATCTTCTTTTACCCAATTCACTATTTCCATTATTTCAATATGGGATAATTTAGAAAAGTCGGGACATGCAATTACCAGTATATCAAAGGGTTTTAAAGACTCTTGAGTGACGGGGGTTTCAAGGAAATTATAGCAAATAAAATCATTTTCGTTTAAATGATCCCTTAATTCAGTAAAGTTCTCATCGAGCCTAGCTCTTTCCTTATGAGAGTTGTCAAACGCGACGTAATATGGCATTATCAATCCATCTCTATATATCTTAACTTATATAATTATATAAAGAAATAAAAAAGATCTATCAGTTAATAATTTGACCTCTTTATAATTAAAGTTTTGCTGATGTTATTAAATTATTTGAAAATTATACCCTTTTTTTCGGGATTAATTGTTTATCGTTAATTAATAGACCGACTTATCACCGATGATTAAATTATCTTTACTTATATTTTCTATTATAGCATAACTCCCGATAATAGAATTCTCAGAAATCACATTCGTAAGTACTGCATTATTCTCAATAACGCAGCTCTCTAATATAGAATTTTCAATAACGGAATTATTTCCTATTGAACAATGTGGACCAATAACAGAATTTATTATTTTTGTATTTTTACCAATGTAATTTGGATTTTTAATAAAACTTCTCTCAACTGTTATATTGAGTTTTTGATAATCTTCCTTTTTTATTGATTGATGCTCCAAAAGAAATTTGTTCCCTTTTAGTACTTCAGATGGTCTGCCAAAGTCAAGAATCCCTTTTTTCAATTCAATAGCAGCAATTTTAAATCCACTATCTACTAAATCTTGTAAACTCTCAGTCATATAGATTTCTTTAGAATTTTCAGTTCTTTGGTCTAAATATTTTTCAATTTTTTCGAAAAGTGCGAGAGTGGCCGAATGGGAAAAGGCATAAATTCCAGCGATAGCTAAATCTGAAACGAATGTCTTTGGTTTTTCCACTAATTTTTTGATAATATTATTTTCATCGGTAACTACAACACCATAAGAACCTGCTTCTTCCTTTGGAACTCTCATAACGGTAATTATTCCATCAACATCAGATTCATGATATCTATATAATACATAAGAATATTCATCAATTATAATCATATCTCCAAGGAAAATTAGAGACCCTTCTCTTTTATCATCTTCTTTAATTTTAACATCATTTTTTTTAAATCTTTTATGAGCTAAATGAACAGCTTCCCCCAATCCCCAATAATATGGCACATTATCTTTATATCCTCTTGGAACTTGTTCGATAAAAGTTAGTTTAAATTTATCATTATAGTTTTCGTTAATATAATTGATTATTTGTCTTTTCTTGTATCCAACAATAAGAATCAATTCCGTTTCAGAGTCAAATGTATTACTAAATCTCGTTAAAATATGATCAAGAACTGTCTTTCCAGCAATACTGATAAATGCTTTAGGCTTACTTAATGTAAAAGGGCGTAAACGTGAGCCTATACCTGCAATTGGACCAAGGATTTTCATTTTATTGGCTCTTGTCAACTAATTTTTCAATAATAAAAGTTAATATAATAATAAAATTCATGTAGTTTACTTAAATTTTCAGATTTAATTTCTGAATTAATAATATTTCGATTGATCAGAATCAAAAACTCTTTGTAGATAACCAAATAGCAAATCCAGCCCATCTTCTCTCTTTATTGTGCAAGGGATTAATTCTGCGGTTGATCCCATCTGAATAAACACTTCTGATAAATTCATTGATAATTCTCTTATCAATCCACCTTCTCGCTCACTTGTAGATTCTTCTAAAGCTTTGAAATCTTGAGACCAGTTAATAATCATATCTATCTGGTCATCGTCTAAAAGATCCATCTTAGAAAGCACATTTATTTGAGAGATTTTTCTGAATCGAAACTGTACCGACGCTGCTAATAATAAGGTAGAGATAAATCCATTCGGCCTAAGCACTAAATTTGAATCAAAAAGAAAGGACACTGACTTTTGTATATCACCAAAACCTAATGAACTAGCGATTAAAGGGCCTGTTTCTCTAAAAGCAAAAAGCTCTAATTGTCCTGCGGTATCTACTAAAACCCAATCTGCATTATATTCATCAATTTCGTGTCTTAAATCATCTAAATAATTGACCATCAAGTCACTTGCTAATATCATCCCCCCATTAGGACCTAATCCATATTCCTCCATTACTTCTTCTAAGACTATAAAGTCCCGAATGTCAATATCAGGAACATATGGAACAATTCTCACACCTGGATCTAAGTTTACTGTTATTGCCGAAATCTCAGGATTCCGGTTAATTATGTATGCCTTCAATTCACCAGTAATTGATGACTTACCTGAGCCGGCAGTCCCTATAAAATAATTTAGAAGAATTTTCGGAGACCTCTTTTTAAGTTTTAGTTATTAATAGTTGTATTTAATAATCGTAGAAATTAAAGATTTAGGATTTAACTAAAGGAATTTAATGAAGAGTAAATTCGAATCTTATTGTGGTTTCTGTAAGTTTTCTAATATTAACTCTTTCGGCTGTTCCTTTTCTAACCGTTTAATTTGCCTTATAATGGCTAGTTCTTGTTTTTCCTCTAATTCTTCATCATCGAGGATAATAATATTAAGTTCTTCTTCTGTCATTGGCTTCAAATAACTTCTAAATTTCTCAGGATCTTGAATTATTGATTTTAATTCGGGTAAAAATGGTGCTTGAGGTTGTATGGCGAGACTTGATCGAGGTCCATTTTCTCTCTTTATTCTTTCAATTCCTCTCTGTGGAGGACCTCTTCTGCCTGGGGATGGAGCCATATAATTAACATTACCAAGAGATACATTTTTTAGAGTATAATTAATTTCCTTTAATTGATCCACAATATTTTTCATTGTTTCAGTATTTTCACGAATTAATGACATCATTGGATTAGCATGGGCTGTTCCGTTAATTTTATTTTTTTCATATATTAAAGTTCCTTTTTCTTTAAGGTTCTTATAGTCTTTTTCGAATTCGTGATACACCTTTTCTTGAGTTATTGAGGTTTCAAGGGTATTTTCAGTTTTAATCTCTTCGTAGCTAAAATTGGCATAACAATCCTCATTAATACATATTTCTGATAAAGTGAACGTTCGTTTTATTGAATATTCTATTCTTTGACCAGAAAACAAAAAAATAGTTAAATTCAATATTTTTATCTGAACTTCTTCTGGATCGTTTATCTCACTTAGGTCAATAGAAAAAGCCATAAAGTCATTAAAAAAATAAAAAGTTTTAATTGAAATTAACTGTGGTAATTTATTTTGATAAAATTCACGTTTAAAAACTTTAGAGATTTCATATCGAAGATTTATTCGCTTAACAGTTTCAGGGAGAAAGAGCTGTTTTTCATCTTCATGTTTTTTAAATTCTAAAAACAAATTTTTAGAATCATCTAAAAATACTTGGAACAACTCCATTTTTTCTATGAAACCTCCCGTTGCTATTATAGCTTTTTACAATAGAGTACTCTATATTTAAAATTTAGTTAACAAATTTAAAATAAAGAGACTTAAGAGATTTAATGATTTTTTATAAGATTATTGAAAAAAATGATAAGTATTGATTAATAAAAATATATCTATTTTTATGCTTTTAATTCTGATAAATAATATATTGGTTTTTTTAATTTTTGCTTAAAATATTCGATTTCTTCTTTAGATTGCTCTCCAATATACCCATCTACATCTAAAACGAGAATAGCTTCTTGATCACTTAACTTCCTAATTGCAATTTCTTGTAATTTATCCCATTCATCTGTTGAAAACAAATCTTTATTTAGTAAGCCATCAACAGAACAAACTGACACAATTTTATCATGAATAATTTGAA
>JAHQWS010000162.1 GCA_029856295.1 Promethearchaeia archaeon | reverse complement strand
TTACGATTAATTATGGATTTGTCAAATCATGATTCCCTATTCCTTATGGGATCATATCAATTCCTTGCTTTTTTTTTTTTAATTTTAATTGTTCTATTTCGGCAAATATATACGGTGGCAGCCTACCTACTCTTTCAGCAAATTTTATTTTTATACTCAACACCATTACTTTTAATATAAGTTTTAAGAAACAGTGAGCTTAATCATTAATTAAATTTTAAAAATTTTTCTAACATAAATTATTTCCATTCGTAACCGCAGTTTCCACAGATATACTTCAATCCATAGACATTAGGATTCTCCATAATAATATTTTCTCGATCTTTTAATTCTCGTATCAAGTTACGGTTGTTATTTCCACAATTTGGACAGGTTCTTCTAATTGTTTTCTGAATTTCTTTAATTACTTTCTTCATTTTCGAAGGGCGCGATTCGATATCTTCTTTTAGAGTTTGTTTTTCATCTAGAAGTTCCATAGGGGTAGGGGCTTCAATTTTTTCTTCTTGGAAATCTGCACTTTTTAAATACTTAAAGATTAAAGTTTTTAATAATTGATCTATTGTTTGGCCATCATCAGCTTGTTCTGCTAATGAATATTCAATTCCTTTCCATGCATTCAAATCTTCATAATCTAAATAATGAACTTCACCTAATTGAAGGTTCGGATAATCAGTCTTCACTCTTGTTAAAATAAAATGAGAAAAATCATTGATAAGAAATATTGGATTCGATTTAATTTCTTTTAGAATTTCTATACGGAATTCACCTCTATGCGTGGTAACCCATTTTTTGACATCTGCTAAATTTTTAAATAATTCTTCATTTTTTTTTAATTCCGCTACTTTTTGCTTGTTTTCAATCAAACCGTAAACTAAAAAAGGAGCATTTCCATTAGTTTTTTCTATAAAAACATCCATCATATCTGCAAGTTTATTAAAATTCTCATAGATTTCCTCATCTATCATAATAAAAAATATGCCAGCGTTAGCTCCAATAAATAATGCTTTATTAATTATAATTTGAGGAGAATCACTCATTTTATCTATTTCTTTCCAAGCAAATGAAGTTTTCCACTTGATTATATCAAAATTTTCTTCCCTGTATACTAATGAAAAAATCCAAACATAGCTCTCTTGTGGAAGATTATAGATAATTCCTTTTGGAAATAAAGCCTTTTGATTTTGTTCAATATCCTTTTCAGTAAGTATCTCATCTGACGTATAATATTCGATATGCGCTAAATTTCTAAGATCATTAAGCATTATTCCTGGAGGTGAATCCCCTAAAACAATTTGATTTTCAATGTATCTCATTTTATCTCATAATAATTTTATCTTGAATGATTAAAATAAATAGAACAATTGTAATAACATCCTTTTAATATCAATACTAGAAAATATACTTTTTTAATTAATTTAGTTAATAACTCGTAAGACAAAAGAGAAAAAAAAATGATTTAGATAGTAATAAACTATTGATTAAAGACTCATTTCCTTGATTTTTTCTTGATTCGCTTTTACTTTCTCTGGAGTTAGATCATACCCTTTCCATAAGAGAATAACAGATACAAGCATGAAAAGCATCGGGATTAATCCGAAGTGGATATGAATTCCCATTATTGCTAGAGGAGATTGAACTTCTGATCCCTCCTTAAATCCAGTGAGTGTATGTACTATCGCAATGGAAAGAGCAGAGAAAAGAAATGAAAGGCGACCAAAGAATTGCTGAAATCCATTATATACCCCTTCTTCACGTTTACCTGTTCTTACTACGGATTCATCAATCACGTCAGCTAAAACTGGTGCTAACATTACCCAATAACCTCCAAACACTAAGCCCCATATAAACATTACGATAATAACGGCAATATAATCCCCTAAGAATATTAACGGAACTGTAGCTATCACCATCAATGATCCAGCGATTAATATAACTTTTCTATTGTCATTTGTTTTATGGGCTAACTTTATCCATAAAGGAATTGAAATAACTGCTCCTACGAGAAGTGCTAACATTACAAAAATCATGGCGCTTGCCGACATTTTAAAAACAAATCGTATGACATATGAAATAGATGTTTGCATGAGCGTAACACAAGTTTGATAACAGAGGTAAGCAAGAATAAAATATACAAAGGATTTCTGCTTCATTGCAACTTTCAAGGACTTAAAAAATGACTCTTCTTCTACTTTTCTTGCTTCAAATGTAGTGAGGTAGCGTTCAACTATTTCTTTATCATCACGGCAACCAGGAATAGAGAGAGCTAAAATGATAAGAGCAAAAATAATCATCATACCAGCTTGAATAATATATGAATTGACGTCGCCAAATGTAATAAAAAGAGGTGGTACAATCCCTCCAGCGACAATGCCCAAAATTCCTATTGGAGTAGCAATCGCATTAACTTTACGTCGTTCTTCTACTGAACGGAACTTATCTGGGAAAAGAGCGGCAAAGTTAACGAAGAAGATTGATGCAAATGTATCATAAATACAAGTAGCTATTACAAGCCAAGCAAAAAGGATCCAAGCACCTGATTTTGGATTAACATTAGGTGGTATGAAAACAAGAATATAACTGAGAACCCAGAGTATTCCTCCAATCATTATCCAAGGAAACCTTCTACCCCATTTTCTCGTAAACTTGAACGGACGATCAGTCAAATATCCTACAAGAGGATCGTTAATTGCATTCCATATAGCAAAGACGACAAAACCAAGTCCGACATACCAGACATTTAATCCTATCTCTGTTTCGTAAAAGAAAAACCCAAATGCCATGAAAGCCATATTGAAAAATTCATTCATCGCTTTGGCGCATCCATAGGACGCCATACTACCTTTTGAATGTTTAATATTTTCCATAATAATTACCTAAATTATTTTTTAAAAAATTAAATTTGTTTGTTTAATATTAGATATGGGTATTTTTATAATTAATCTAAATTTGTACTTTTTTTCACTAAAAGTATTTGATAATCGAAAGTTTAACTTAAAGTCCTAGTTATTTTGTTTTTTAAATATTAGATATAAGTATTTTTATACTTAATGTGGCTTTAGTTTTTTTTAGTCTGAATTAATCCCCAGTTTCTTATTAAATTTTAACGTAAGGTAATTAAATTATGAACATTTTAGCCTATGCAGTTTTAATTTGGAAATTAAAAAAATAAAGGAGAAAAAATGTCTGAACAATTATGGTATAAAGTAGCAAGAACAGTTTCCAAAGCTGGTCAAATGCCAATGCCAATTAATGAGACTCTTATTGAACTATTACAAACTATAATGACAGAAGAACAAGCTGAATTTATTATAAAAGTTTATAGTAGAAAACCAAGCTTAAATATTGATCAAATTAAAGAAAAAATCGATTTAGATGATGATTCCTTACATAAGATGTTAAATGGTTTAATGGATGATGGAATTTTAGTAGGTACAACAAGTAGAAGAACTGGGATAAAAGTATATCGGCTTCTTGGCCCTTTCCCGGGGATGTTTGAATATACCTTAATGAGGGGAGAGACAGGAGAAAAACAGAAGAAATTAGCTAAAACATTCGATAAATTATTCAAGGGAATGAGTGAAGCTACTCAAAAAAATTATGATAGTGTTGTTAAGGGATTTAAAAATTTTCCGCCTGTAAATCGAATCGTCCCGGTTGAAGAGAAGATAGAAGAACTTCCAGAAGAAATAATTATTCCTTATGAGGAAGTGTCAAAAATTGTCGATAAATATGATGATATCGCTTACACTCATTGCTATTGTCGGCATGAAAAAGATCTTTTAGGTGATCCATGTAAGGTTACAAATGAAAGAACTAATTGCTTTCTATTAGGTAAAAGCGCTGTCTTCGTAATTGAACACGGGTTTGGAAAACCAATCAGCAAGGATGAAGCAAAAAGGGTCTTAAAAATATCTGAAGATGAGGGGCTTGTACATAAAGCATTTCATGTACATTTAAAACCTGAATTAGAAGAAGAAGCAATATGTAATTGTTGTAAATGTTGTTGCGGTATTTTTCAAATGTATTATAGAGGGATCTCACCATACCATTGTTATACCAGTTATTTAGCAAAAGTGAATGATTCAGAATGTATAGGTTGCGGAACTTGCGTTGAGAAATGTCCTATGGAAGCAATAGATTTAGAAGATACCATTGCTGTTGTTAATGAAAATAAATGCATAGGCTGTGGTGTATGTGCTCATCATTGTCCTGAGAAGGCAATTAATTTGAAGAGAACAGGACCAAGAGAGGTATATGTTCCACCACCAAAAATCTCGACAAATTAAATCTTTTTCTTTTTTATAAACTTACAAGTAGGTTATTGAAATTATAAAATTACTCGTGGTATAATTCAACGATTTTGAATACGAAATATCTCATTTCTTAAAGAATAAGTTATAAATATCAGAGAGCAATATTAATATTATTACTATTACACAATTAGTTATGAGGAGTGTAAAACCGAAAAGTCCATTATCACACATAAGTTAATGGCCTCCTCTTAATATGTGTCCCCAACTTGGTGAGGTATAATTTGGTTCAAATTACGGAAGATAATAAAATATATATAAAAATCCTCTATTGGGGGATGGCTCGTTCGGGAAAGACTACCATAGTTGATACACTTTATCGATTAACAAAGGAACAAAACAAGGATGTTATTCCAGTGGGGACTCTAACAAAAATTGAGAGAGCAAGCGGAGCTACTTTATATTTTGATAGAGGTGTTTTTCAATCTAAAAAGCAGCGACAAATTTTTTATCATATTTGGACAGTTGCTGGTCAAAGCAGCTTCTCTGCTTTAAGAGAAAAAATATTTCTTGGAACTGATGGAGTTATTTTTGTTGTTGATTCACAAACTAAATTTTTTGAAGATAATATCGAATCGTTAAAAGAAT
Organism: Promethearchaeia archaeon; assembly: GCA_029856295.1. GTDB lineage: Archaea > Asgardarchaeota > Lokiarchaeia > Sigyniarchaeales > SOKP01 > LW40-45. Next base: position 881 of record JAHQWS010000162.1, on the reverse strand, counting down.
TAAAAAATATTGCAAGAGGGAAATTAATTAAAGATATCCCTTTACTTATCATGTTAAATAAGCAGGATCTAGCAGATATTATTGGAGAGGCAGAATTTTTACAAGTTCTTAAAGATGAGCAACTTTGGTTTGAACTTGGTAATGAATTACACAGTTATAACCCTATAATTTATGAAACTTGTGCTCTCTATAATTTTAAAAAAAATATTTATCGAAGTTTTACTGAATGTGGAAGACAGTTAATTAATAGAATTATTCCATTGGCTCCTGAAAATGATTAATATTACATGTTTTCATTAAAATATTTAGCTTATTGTTATATTCTAAACAAATTTGCTAAAGAATTGCTTGACATTAACTAAATTTTTAGATTCTAATTCCATAACAAGTCTAACACATATTACTTTTGCTAATAAAGCTTTATCAGATTCACGATATATATCATGAAGAAATGTAATTGATGTATCTCTAATACTTTTTATACGAGTTTTTACAATTACATGATCTCCAAATTCGGCAGATGCTTCGTATTCTATGTCAACTTTTTTCACGGGGAATACTATTCCACTTTTAAGAGCATTTTCAACAGAGAGTGGATCTTGTATATTATTCATAAAACTTACAAATCCATCATCAAAATATACTAGATATTTTTTGAAATGGACTGCTCCCATAGCATCTACATCATTAAATCTAACCTTTATTTCTATAGAATCTTCTACGTTAAGCAATTCTTTTAAAAGGGCATCTTCCATTTTGATCATCTATATACTATTTTTTTAATTCAAATCATATCATTAAAAAAATCTATGACTTTTATGAGTTTGATCCTATTTATATAGACATTAGATTCTGATAAATTTTTTAGTCTATCTATAATC
>JAHQWS010000161.1 GCA_029856295.1 Promethearchaeia archaeon | reverse complement strand
ATAAAAGAATTAGACTTAGAGGAAAAATATTTTGGGATACTAGTAAATGGTAAAAAGGCAGATCTAGACACAAAAATAACTCCAGACTCAAAAATCGTGGTTTTACCACACATCGCGGGAGGAGCGTAAGCTTAAACTATTTTTTTAATCTTTTTATTATTTTTAATATTGTTTTCATTAATTTCTATCAGAGGTTTAAACTCTTTAGTACTAAATATTATGATAGGTGTAATGATTTTATTTTTGCTCTCCAAAAATTTCCCAGTATTTCTTGGTAAAACAGCCACAACATAAAAAGACAATTCTCTTGTTATTATTTTTATATCTAATTGGGAGGATTTTTTCTTATTAACTGAATTTTCATCCGTTAAGATCTTAATAGATTTATTTAACTCACTTATATCTTTCATTGCGAGATAGATATAACCACGATTAAGAGATTGCTTATTACAATTTTTACAAAATTTGTGGTCTTCATAATAACTATTAAATTCTTCATCTTGCCAAAATTCACATTGCTCATAATGTATGCAATCTAAACAATCATTATTATTCTCAACATTTATTTGTTGATCTGGATATTTTGAAGTACAGTAGTACTCAAATATGGGAATTATGCCCAGCTGATATTCTATTATATTATAAATTATTCCAGGCTCGAACATCTTTAATTCTATTTAATTCAAAATAAATCTCTTTATTTTTAAGTTATTTTTTTTGAAATATTAATAATAATTTTCCTATATATTAGTTTCATATTAGTAAAAAGAAAAAAGACGTTAAATTATTAATATCATGGAGAAAAAGATAGAATTTTTGGAACATTAAAGAGTTTGATTGGGGGGGCAAATTCAAAGATAATTTTAAATTTTTTTATTTTCTTTTTTTAACATCAAATTTTTACGCTCACTCAAATCCAGAATTATGTAATGGATGTGAGACCTGTGTAAATCGATGTCAAATGGAGGCAAATACCATGGTCGATGAGAAATCGAAGGTAAATTTAGGTAGATGTATAGGGTGTGTAAATTGTGTTGCGATTTGTGAAGTAAGTGCTATGAAACTCGTTAAAAGAGAAGAAGAAGTTGTTCCCCCTAAAAATATTATGGAACTTTATCAGCAAATTATGATGAAAAAATGAGAAAAAAAAATAAAATAAGTTGAAAATGTTTAATTTTTACTAAGTTAAATCCCTAATTGCTGCAATTTTTCTTTCGAGGGAGCTCCAGTTTCCCAATCCCAACCACGTAGGTCATAATAAATTTTTAAATTTTTTTCCAGATCAACTTTAATTCCAGCTGCTCCTCCACTTTCAATTGGCTGGGACACAATTTTTGGTAAGTGATCATCTTGTCTGGTACACCCTAGTTTACATGAGATTAACCTTTTCAAATTATTGGCTCGTTCTCCTGCTATTATGAGTGTTTTTTTATTTCCCAAGCTATTAAAACCAGTAGCAGCTTTAAATAATCTGCCCAATATTGGTATTTTGATGTGGGGAAATTGGCATACTGTTGCTGAATCGTATATATTAGTGACGTCTTGGTACATAAGTACTGCGGCTTCTCTCCCATCAACATCAAATCTATCGCCTTTTCTGATTTTTGCATACGAAGCAGCATCCCCATCGATATTAAAGAAATCACCCTTATTATGATTAGCTCCTACACAACAGGTCATATATGAGAGTGCCTGTCCAAGATAAGCTCTTGGGTCATGCATAGGAACTTCTAAACCTTTCACGTGAGCCGCTAACTCTGGATCAACGTCAAGTTCTTTTGCCATTTTTCTGACACCTTCAGCTAATATATTTCCAATACCTATCCTATTAATAATCTGGTTAAGCAGCTTAATAAGTAATTCTTCGTTGCCCCACTTAATCTCTTCTATCCTTATATCTTTTAGATAATTAGATATTTTATCCACGCTGATGTTATTCTCACACAGATAAATTAGGAATGAAATGGATACTCCACTAGATATGGTATCTATTCCATCGAGATTGCATATATGATTTGCTTTGAGAATAGGGGCAAAATCAAGAATCCCGCACATAGGACCAAAAGACGCCGTAGTCTCATACTCAGGCCCATCTATTTCGATTTCAGATCCGTCAATTTCTGCGATTGTCGTTCTTCCACATCCAATTGTGCATCCTGCACATGCGTAATTTATAACTGGATATGTTTCCTTTAAAGTCCTGCCAGTTAAGGTTTCTGCAGCAAATTCCGTTTTGGTATAGTAATTAACCGGTACATCTCCTAAAATCATTCCCATATCAGTATAGCATAATGTACCATAATGATTCCAAAAACTTACTGCAAATGAAGCTTCCAGCATTTTTAATGCGTTTTTACCTTCCTTTATTAACTCTTGTTTATTTGAATGTTCAATAGATTTATTACCTTTCACAGCTATTGCTTTTAGCTTTTTCTTTCCCATTACTGCCCCCATACCACATCTTCCTGCAGCTCTTCCCTCATCATTTATAACAGATGCATATTTTACTAAATTTTCTCCGCCTTTACCAATGCAAGCCACTCTAATTTTATCATCTGTTAACTCTTTTCTAATTAAATCTATTGTATCTCTCGTGTTTTGACCCCATATATTAGTGGCATCTTCAATTTTAATTTCTCCATTGTTAATGTATATATATACTGGTTGCTGAGCTTCACCAGTGATAATTATAGCATCAAATCCACTTCTCCTTAAAGCTAACGGTAAAAAGCCTCCGGAAGATGTCTCACCCCAGATTCCCGTTAGGGGTGAGATTGCTGTTATAGAATACCTGCTACTTGAAGGGGTTGCTGTGCCTGTTAAAGGTCCTGTAGCAAATATCAATGGATTAATCGCTGAAAAAGGATCATTCTTTAAAACTTCATAATCCGAGTCTGAGAGTAAATCATATGTTAGTTTAGCAGATAGCCCCACACCACCTATATAATCTTCAGCAATCTTAGGGTTTAGATCCTTGATCTCAACTTTCTGGGAGCTTAAATCAATATAAGCTAATTTTCCATTATATCCTAATAATTCATCGCTCATTTCATATCCCTCCTATCTCTATTTATAATGCAACTCCATTAAATCTTCTATTTTATTTTTATAGGCTATTTCAAATACTCTCTTAATAATTTCCTTATTCAAAGGACGAGTAGATGAGAGAGTACAATAATCATTAAAGGCATATTCAATTAAATACTCCATATTTGCCGTATATTCTTCATAAGAAATCGGGGGATCTTTAAGTTCTTGAATGGAGGTTGGGCATTCAATTTCTTTCATGAAATCTTGTAGTTTTTCGAGTAATTCCCTTAATATTTCGTCTTTCTGTTTTCCCGATCTTTTGACTTTAAAAAGTTTCGCAAGATCATAGAATCTATTGGTGACTTTAGATTGATATGCAATTGAAGCGCAAAGAAAGAGAGACACACATATTCCGTGATGAACATGGAATATTGCCCCAAAAGACTGCCCAAATCCATGCTCAATACCAGCTATACTTGAAGTAGCTAGCCAAGCTGCAACTTGCATTTTTTCGCGAGCTTCCATGTCATTTCCTCTTTTAACCGCCCTAGGCAAATATTTTAGAATTAATTCAATTGCCTTTCGATTATGCATATCATTATAGAAAGAGCTCATAATGATCATATACGTTCCCATAGCATGCGCCAGGGCATCCATCCCTGTTCCCGTAGTGAGCCAGGGCGGCATATCTTTTACAAAATCAGGATGTAAAACGACAAAATCGGGACAAAGTTCATAAAGGACCACTGAGGTCTTTTTAGGTGGATCTCGATCGGTATCCGTCACAACTGATACAAAAGTAGCCTCTGAACCCGTTCCGCTGGTGGTAGGTATTGCCACGAAGAGATGTACCTTTTTTCTGAGGCCTACAAAACTTGGGGCCATCATGGTGTTGAAATTAATATTAGGTTGCTCGTATAACAAGAATATCATCTTAGCTGTGTCAATAGTGGACCCGCCTCCAACTGCAATAATTACTTTAGGCTCATATTCTTCACATGCCTTAACTCCATCTTTGATAGAATACTTAGGAACCTCAGAAAAGACTTGATCGAATATTTTGCTATCAATTTGTTTCATTGTCCTCATTTTATCGGCTACTTTTTCTCCCATTCTTCGTAAATCTTTATCAACAACAATCAATACCCGCTTCTCATCGGCAGCTAAATACGCCCCCAGGTGATTTATAAAATCAGTAAGACTATTTGTACCCATCCACGTCGTTTTTGGGCATATAACAGGGGCAGTATATCCTCGAAACGCATTACTTTGTGCTTTCACATATAAACTTTTGAGTTTTTCATCTTCATACCATGCTTTATCTTTACTTGACATTCATTTCACATTTTTAACTATATTGTCCTTAAATAACTAATTAAACTGAATTTCTATATAAAGCTTTTTATGTTTGATTAATTGTCAAATCTCTAATTTTTTCTAAATTTAATAGAGTCTTTTCATTTTATAGTAATCCGTAATAAATCTTCGGCTAAGATAGTGTTAGGAAATATTTGTTTAGCTTCTTCAAGTAATTTAAGGGCATCTTCTTGGTATCTTGAGGATATATGGGTTAAAACTAATTGTTTCGCGTTCATTTTTAGGGCATCATTAGCGGCATCAACGGAAGTCGAGTGTTTTCTTTCTTCGGCAGTTTCAGCTAATCGCTCAGAGAATGTTGCCTCATGGATTACAATATCAGAATCTTTACCTAATTCTATTAAGGCCTCACAGGGCGCCGTATCTGCGGAATAAGTTATTTTTCTTCCCGGTCTTTCTGGTCCAACAATTCCCTCATTGACTGGATCGATATTCATCCCGTTAAATTCGATATTTTCACCTGCTTGAAGTTTTTTCCAGAGTCTGCTTTCAGGAATGCCCAATTCTCGCGCTACTTTTGGATTAAATCTGCCATAACGCGGTTTTTCTACAAAAGAGAAGGCATAGGTAAGCACGGAGTGATTAACTAAGTCATATTTTAGATAATATCTTTTAGCTTCATTTATAATATTATCTTTTAATTCTATTTTATTAACAGGGTCTTCAGAGTCTAAGCCCTCGTATTCAGTCAGAACCTTGTTATCGTGATCTATTTCAACAATAGTAATAGGATAATTTGCTTTCAAACCAAGGATTTTTCTATGGAGATATAAATAAAGAAAGAGATTAGGGGGACCAAGAATCGTAAGTGGAGCAGACCTATCTGTTAAAGAAAAACGAAATAATAAACCTGGAAGACCTATTACGTGATCTCCATGAAAATGAGAAATTAAAATTTTTAATGGTTTATTAAATTTCAATCCTGCCTCTATGAATCTGCGCTGGAGATCTTCTCCACAATCAAATAAGATAATATGATTCTTATGTCTTAATGCTACGGAGGATAAGTTTCTCTTTTTTGTGGGTATTGCGGCACTTGACCCAAGAATTATAAGTTCTAACATTAATTAAGTTTATTTTTTTCTCAATTTAGAGATTTCTAATCTCTGTTGAATCTTTTGTGTCTTAAGATCCTCAATTAAGTTTTTTAATTCTCTAATTCTTAACGCGAGATGAGGATCTTCAGATGAGGTGTGTGTAATTTGATTTGAAATCTTATCTAATTCACTTATTGCGTGATCTTGAGTGGAAATTCGTTCTAATTTATTTCTTAATTCTCGGATTATTTCATCTTGAGAATTTTCATTGGTAGGTGCTTTCCAAATTTTATAATCTTCCAATTGTTTCTGAAGATCCTTAATTTCTAGTTTTGCTT
>JAHQWS010000160.1 GCA_029856295.1 Promethearchaeia archaeon | reverse complement strand
ATCTCGAGGATGCTGAAATTATAGTATCTGGTGGTAGGGGAGTGGGATCGAAAGAAGGTTTTAAAATTATTAAAGATTTGGCAGATGCCTTAAATGCTGAAGTAGGAGGATCTAGAGTGACTGTAGAGTTAGGATGGGTCGAGCAAGACAGGCAAGTTGGTCAGACAGGGAAGACTGTATCTCCAAAGCTATACATTGCCTGTGGTATTTCTGGAGCGATCCAACATATCGTAGGTATGCAATCTTCGGACATTATAGTGGCTATTAATCGCGATCCAAATGCCTCTATTTTTAAAGTGGCCCATTACGGAATTGTTGGAGATCTGCATAAGGTAATACCTACTCTAATAGAAGAAATAAAAAGAGTTAGAGCTGAAGAAACAGTCGAAAAGTAAGTAAAATTCAATTTCTTTTTTAATTTAAACATTTTTTAAAAGTCTAAGCAAATTTTAAGCTTATTTAAGAAATTTTTAAATACTTGATAAGCAATTTTTAAGTTTAACTAAAAAGTAAAAAGTTTAGTGAATTCCAATGGAAAAATTAGATAAATTTTATGAGAAAATTAATGGAAGTTATTTTGGCATAATAGCATTCATAACTGCAGCAATTTCCATTACAGCGGCACAAATGCTATATCTAGCAATAGATCCGAGTTTTAGCATAAGTACAAATTTCATAAGTGATTTAGGTGCTGGACCAAATAACTCTGATATTATTTTCAATATTGGTATGATCCTTACTGGAGTTTTCCTTATACCATATTTTATCTATTTAGGTTGGTATCTAAAAAAAAAAGATAAAAATTTGAATCTAGTTATAAAAGGGATGATTGCTGGATTAATTGCTTCGATAGGTCTTGTCTTAATAGGATTTTTTCCTTTAGATCCTAATAACCTATTCTCTTATAATATGCATATTATCACAGCGGGTATTTTATTTTATGGACTACTATTTATGTTATTAATTTATGGCTTTTCTGAGTATATAATTCCGGAAGTTCCAATCTCATTGTCCATTTTATCTTTTGTAATAGCGATATTATTTGGAGCATTTATTACAATTGTTATAATTCAGTATTCCACTGCTACTCCATTTGAAGCATATACTTATATAATAGAATGGATTGGTTTATACGCAACTGGAGTATGGACTATATCACATATTTACTATACTTTAAAAAACAAATAATACTTTTTTTATCTAATTTTTTACAACAAAACCATTATTTCTAAATTAATTTTCAACGTACCATAATTATATTTTTAGTTTTAAATTGGATATCCAAGTCTAACTAAATTCTTAAAGGAAAAAACTAAAAAAAAAAGTAATGGAATGCTTGTGAAAAACTTTCACAAGTAGCTCATGAAATATTAGTGGAGGAATAAATTATGGGCTAAAAACAAACATTCCACTACAGATGAAAATTTTATTTTTCATCTAGATCTATCTATATATACTCGCATTAATAAATCTTTCGTCAATTTTATGAACGTTTGGTTTAATTATTCAATCAATTAGCTTACTATAGAAATATTCTATGGATTAGGAATCATTCTTTTAACCATACTTCCTATTTTTAAAAATAAAAGCTAAAATAATTCATAAATTTAGTTGAAATAAAAAATTTTTCTTGAAATCCATGGGATGAAAATTAATTTGTTTAAAAAGTATCATCCCAATTTTTGTACAAAAAAAATTTTTACATGATACTTATTGATCGATAACCCAATTTTATTAAGACATTGATAGTGAAAAAAATAAATTAAAATTCCAGAGAGCCTTTAAACCATTGAGTATTAGCCCAAAGATTTATATTCGAAATTTAGATGCCATTGAAATTGAATTATAAGTACATTTTTTATTCGATTTGCTCAATAGCCCCGAAGGGACATATTTTTACACAAACACCACATCCATTACAACTCCTCTCAACAATAGAAACCTTACCGTTAACTAAGGTTATAGCAGGACAGCCAAAATTCTTGATACAGATCATGCAATTATTGCATTTCTCAGTATTTATTTGAGCTGGAATTATTTTTTTATCTCTATGTATTGATCTTTCAAGTAAAGCGCATGGATGACGTGAAATTATAACCCTCGGGCCTTTGGTATTTACAGCTTCTTCAATTGCTTTAGTAGTTTGCTCTAGGTCATTTGCATCAACGATCCATAGGTGGTCTTCCGGGATTCCCGCACCTCGTACTATTGATTCTAAAGGAATTTTGGTGCCGGGTTCACCTGTAATCTTTATACCTGTACCTGGATGTGGTTGAAAACCAGTCATAGCAGTTGCATTATTATCCATAATGATTACCAATACATTATTTTGATTATAAACTGCATCAATTAAACCAGGGATTCCCGTATGGAAAAAAGTAGAATCTCCAATGATTGCCAAGACAGGACCGTTATGAAGTTTTGCTATTCCATTTGCCATGCCAATAGATGCCCCCATACATATACATGTGTCTACAGCTTCCAATGGTTTATAAAATCCTAAAGTATAGCAACCTATATCTGATGAGTAAACGAAGTTTTTACCTAATTTCTGTTCCATCAATTTTAATGCATAATAGGTATTACGATGTGAACACCCTGGGCATAAGACAGGAGGGCGTGGAGATGCAAAATGCAAGCCTTCGGTGTTAACGGGTAAATCAACAAAAGGATTTGGAATTTCTAAAAACTTTGTAATTCCATCTATTACTTTATTGAGGGTTAATTCAGCGTTTCTCTGAAAATATTTTTTTCCTACTATTTCAATATTTACATCCAATTCAAAGGCTAGTTTCTTTGCAAAATCTTCTAAAAATGGCTCTAATTGTTCAATAATAATAATTTTTTCTGAATTTTCAAATAATGTAGCCATCAGCTTTTCTGGTTGGGGAAACACCATCCCTAATTTTAGAGTAGATACTTTCTCTGTCAAGTTTAATTTCAAAAGTGCATCATTGGCATAGGAATATGGTATTCCTGATGAAATTATACCGATTTTTGCACCATCTTTAACATCCAATTTAGTGTAAGGAAACTTATCTGAAAATTCTCGCAACTTATTAATTCTTTCTATTTGTTTTAGCCTTTGTATTCTTGCATTTGAGGGTAGAAAAGTCCATCTATCTCTATCTTTATCGAAATCATAAGTCCTTCCCTCAATCTTTTCTATTTCACCCAGTATTAGATCACCTCGAGCGTGATTTAATCGAGTTTCTGTTCGCATCATGACTATTGTTTGGAACTCTTCGGAGAAATCAAACGCATATTTTATTATATCCTTAGCTTCCTGTATATTTATTGCTTCAAAAATGGGACATAAAGCATGCAAACCATAATATCGATTATCTTGTTCATTTTGACTGGAATAACAATTAGGATCATCGGCAGAAAGGACTATAAAACCACCATGTGCCCCAGCATAAGTAGCAGTCATAAATGCATCAGCAGCTACATTTAATCCTACGTGCTTCATACATGCAAATGATCTCGCATTGCACATTGAAGCTCCTAATGCTACTTGAAATCCCACAGCTTCATTTGTAGACCATTCAATTTCAAAATTAGGGTGATATTTATGAATTTCAACTAAAGCTTCCATTATTTCTGAGGAAGGAGTTCCTGGATAGCCAGAAGCAACAATTATACCCGCTTCAAAAACACCTCTTGCAATTCCCTCATTTCCTAAAACCACCCCTTTCTCACCAGGTTTATCTAAGGCATAAAATGGAATACTCATTATAATTTACACCATATTACATTGTAATTTTAAACAATTAAATTAATAATTTTAACAAATAACAGAATTGCTATTGTTTTTATTATTTCTTTTTATATTCTTTACCAATTTTAAACCCTATATTAAAAGCTTTAATATTTACATCTAAGGCTTTTTTAGGGACAAATCTTTTTACAGTTTCTTTTAAAATTTTTTCAGAAAGCGGAATAATATTAACTCCTGCTAAAACTCCTAAAAGAACTACATTCGCAGTCAATATGTTTCCTGCTTCAATCGCAATTTTATTGGCATCTATTATTATTACATTTTCTGATACTGATTTAATATCTTCTTCAATTAAACTAACATCTACATATTCCCATTCATTAAAAGCCTCTATTGCCCCAAAAGGACAAACTTTATCGATTATACATTGAACACAACCCGTACATGATTCTAAAACTCGATTATATCCATTAACCACTACTCTTGTAGGACTCTTCATCAGAGTATAGAAATTTTTATGCCTAGATTGGAGAAAAATTTCGTTAGGGATACAGTGCGCGATACAATTTCCGCAACCGACACATTTATTACCATCTATTTTTAATGATCTATGTGTTAGGACTGACGGGGGGATTACCGAATTTTTAGAAGCGATTATATATGTATTTTTATTTGCGAAATGTAAATTTCTTAAACATTCTGAAATCTCAAATGCAATTAACACATCCAAATCACCTTCAACCATAAACGGACTCTCAAGTGTTTTTCCAAAACGTAAATAAGAAGAAACTGAGCCTCCACGCTGGGACATTCCATGAGTTTCGGCTGTGCGGACTTTAAAGCCCTCATGTAATGCTGACCATCCTAAAATCATACTCGCGCGAATTACCCCCGTCCCGCCTATCCCAACGCATAAAGCATTATAATTCTCTTTTTCTGTAATTAGATCTTCACTCTTTAAATAGCTTTTACCACGGATATCTGTTGCCATGACAAACTTTTCTATTTATCAAAAATAAATTGATGGGCTTTTAAATAAATAATCTGACTAAATATTTTGTAAAGTAAATTCTTTTTAGTTTTTAATTTTATTTCTTTTCTTCTTAAATATCAACGATTAAAAAAGATGTTAAAATAAATGAAAAATAGGCATTTTACCCGCTTTCAATTTTTTATACTAATAGAATTTCGAAATATATTTATATTATTATTAAATTTTTAAAAGAGTAAAGTAAAGTTATATTCAATTATGTGAGAAAAAATTAAGATGGCATTAACTCAAATTTCTGTCCGCCTTATCGATAGACCTGGAGAACTTGTAAAATTTACAAAAATGCTACATGATAATAATATTTCAATAAGGTCAATAACCGTATCTCAAGTTCCAGGTTTATGTTTATTCATAGTAGATAAATCTGAAGAATGTATGAACCTTTTGAAACAAAAAAATTATGAAGTAATAACTTCCGAAGATGTTATTGGAGTATTACTTCCGCATAATCCTAGTAGTTCTGAAGAAATTGAAAAAGTGGCCGAAATTTTAGCAGATAACCGTGTGAACATTGATTTTCTTTATAGTAGCTTCATAAAAAAGACCAATGTGCTAATTATTCATGTGAGTGATGTAGATAAAGCAAGTCAAGCCCTTAAATCTAAGGGAGTTTATCTATACAAATAACAAATTTCTCAGATGAGCGATTTACTAAAAATACGTATAAATAGAATTATAAATCTTCAATTGAGACCAAATCATATCGTTTTTTTTTAAGCACCTCTTGTGCTTTATCTTTATCGTCAACTCTTACAATCATAAGAGTAGAACTAGAAACTACAGTCATATATAAATATTCTATATTTAGACTATTTTCTCCTAATACGTTTGCAATATCGAATAAGGTATTAAGATCTTCAGAAAGTTTAATTGCAAGAACTGTTGTAGCAGAAATCTCATAATTATTATCCTCTAAAAGTTCAATACATTCCTCAGACTTATCAACTAAAATTAGTAAGAGCCCGTAATCTGGGGTTTCTGCGACTGTTATTGCTTTTATATGAATATCATTATTGTTTAATAGATCAACAAATTTCGCAAGCACCCCTGGATTATTTGGTAAGAAC
>JAHQWS010000159.1 GCA_029856295.1 Promethearchaeia archaeon | reverse complement strand
GGGAGATTTTTTAATGAATAATCTAAAACTTACAGAATATGCCAATTTACTAGAACGGGGTATTATAATGTAAGAAAATAAAAAGAGGGGTTATTTTATAATTGATCATTCGTTTATAAAATTAACCCTAATTTCGATATTTTAGAATTAAATTTAAAACTTTATGTGGTTGCTATATGAAACATGAAGATGTTCCCCTTGCCCACGCAGGCATGGCGGCAGATATTGATTTACAGAAACAGTATTTTGAAGATGGAAAAATCTTTATCCTTCAAATAGAATCAACTTTAAGATGTCCTCAATTATGCGACTATTGTTATGTTGGAAGTAAACCGGATAGTCCGCAGGGAATGACCTCAGAAAAAATTAGGGAATTATTAGAATCCGCAGCTAAAATGGAAGTAAGGATGATTGATTGGCTGGGGGGCGACCCTTTAGTGCGAAGTGATTGGTATGAACTCTGTGCTTATGCATTGGAATTAGGATTTATTAATAATATATGGACAAGCGGCATTCCTTTAGCCAATCCAGACATAGCAGAGAACGCAGTTGAAATTTCTAAGGATGGGTTTATTTCAACACACCTGGATACCCTCGATCCAGAATTATATATGCTCCTGCATGGTGGCGAAGGATGCGATGGAGATACTAATAATATAAACCTTATTTTAAAAGGTATTAAAAATACCATCTCTGCCGGTAAGGATCCGAATGCAATGGTTAATTGTATAACATATACTTCACCACTATCATCGGGTGATGCTAAGGGAATGATTTCATATATGCAAGAAAAATTTAACATAAAAACCTGCTTAACGTTATTTAATCCGGTAATCCATCGCAATGCTAATAAATCCTGGGAGCCCACGATTCCCCAAATAAAAGATGCGTTTGCTCATCGCGATCGCGTTAATTATCCGGATGACCCTTCATGCGGTCCTATGGATGTATCCAAATTTTATTGCGGTACCGTTGTCTGTGTAACTTCAGAGGGATGGTTAACGCCATGTTCTGTAATTAGGACAAAAGAATTCGGGAATGTACACGAGAAGAAATTAGAAGAACTCGTTGAAGAAAAAAAGAACAGATTGCTATTTTTAGATTTTAGAGATACCTCAAAGCTTCCAGGAAATTGTAGCAGCTGTTCTAATAATTCATTTTGTTTCGGATGCCGGAGTAGCGCCTATTATTATGCGGGAGATATCTTGGCCGCTGATCCAAAATGCTACCAATTCTCACCTAAAATTATAAAGAAAATTGAAGATTAATCACTCTTCGTTTCTTAAGAATTAAGGAAATCTATAATTAATAGACTAAATATTTAAAACTTACACCGTTTTATAATGAAATATTATACGTTTAAGTATGATAATTATGGCGGAACATAAAAAATATGATTTCTCTGTTAATGATGTAAGTGAAGTTTATGCCGGTCCTGGAGGGCAGTTATGGGAGCTTCTCATGGGAGAACAAATCCATGTAGGTGGTGCAGAACAAACGGATATTTTAGCAAAGAAAGCTGGTGTCGAAAAAGCTGAAGAAAATTTCATCCTGCTGGATATTTGCTCTGCACTAGGGGGACCTGCTCGACAATTAGCAGAAAAATATAAGATCAATGTTGTAGGGCTTGATATTACTCCAGAAATAGTTGAGGAAGCTAAAAAGAGAACTGAGGGTAAGCCATATGCAAATAAAATCGAATACAGAGTTGGATCGGGTTTAGATATTCCCGCCCATGCCAATACTTTCGATATTGTTTGGGGACAAGATGCGTGGTGTTATATAAGGGATAAAGCTCGCTTAATTGAGGAAGCTTGGCGTGTTTTGAAATCTGGAGGAATGTTAGCCTTTACTGATTGGATCTGGGGGCCAGTTTTGCCTACTGAAGAAGAATCTGATTTTCTAATGGAATTCATGGTATTTCCAGATCTGCAGACCTTAGACGGATATGCCAAAATTATTGAAAATACTGGATATAAGCTCATTGAAAAAGAGGACTTAGGTAAAGATTTTGCGAAACACATGGATATTTATGTTAGTATCCTTCAAGATAATAAAGAAAATATAGAAAAAGGTTTTGGACTAGAACTATATGAAGCGGCAGAAAATGGTGTATTAGCTTGGCATAAAGCTGCTCATGAAAAGAGAGTTAGTAGAGGGTTATGGATCGCTAATAAACCTTAAAATTAATAATCTTCATTTTTTTTATAATGCCTCAAAATATAGTATTAATTTTTTCAAAAGTACCCATTCCGGGTTTAGTCAAAACTCGTCTTACCCAGAATACATGTTTATCTGAGAACGATGCAGCTTTGATCGCTGAGGCAATGTTAAAAGATACTCTTTCTCTCTCTTCTAAAAGTCAAGCTGATCAAATTTACATTGGTTATATACCTCAAAATCAGCAATCTGCTTTAAAGAATATCGTTGAAAATATACGAAAGGATGGGAATTTAAACAAATCAGTTAAATACATTTTGCAAGAAGGCGCAAATTTTGATGAAAGATTTGGTTCTGTAGTTAAATCAGCCCTTAAAATAGGACCTAGTAATTTAATTGTATTAGGATCAGATCTTCCATATCTGGACCCTAAATTATTAAATAAAACTTTTGAATCGTTATCTAGCAAAAATACTAAAAAAAAAGTAGTAATAGGGCCGGCTAACGGTGGAGGCATTTATCTCGTAGGTATTAATCAAGAATTTGATTATAGATGGTTCACAGAGTACCAATTATTTAGGGGTGGTGTTGAGATTATCCAATTTTCGAGCTTTTGTAAAACTAAGGGAATTGATTTAACTTTATTGCCCGCGTTTGGGGATATTGATCTTGAAGAAGATTTAGTCTCTTTAATTGCTTATATAGAGGCACTTTCAGTTAGCAAAGCGTATAGTGGATTTTTTTACCCAAATTATACAGCTAAAATTATTAACGAACTTGGTTTATATATTAAAGATATTAAAGATAAAACGAGAAATCGGAAAATAGGTAAAAAATAAAATATTATATTGAGATGTTAGTTAGTATCATTATCATTACACTTAATGAAATTGAAAATTTAGAAAAGACAATTACAGCAGTAAGACAAGCTACCCAAATCAATTCAGGTAATTCCATTCCGGTTGAAATCATTGTTAGTGATGGGAGTTCAAAGGACGGTACCATTGAAGTAGCTAAAAGATTAGCCGATAGAGTGGTTGTAGGTCTACCCAGCAGATATAAACAACTTAATGAGGGAGCAAAAATTGCAAGAGGAGATATTTTGCTTTTCCTGCATGCTGATACAATTTTACCCGAAAATGCGTTCATAAGCATAATGCATAATATGAAAGATTCCGCTAAAATAGGTGGTGGCTTTAAGAAAAACTGGAATTGGAATCCTAATTTAAAGCGAACTAGTTTTCTCAAATTCATGAATTATTTATGGGAAGGAATGGGTAATTGGCTCGTTAAATTTTTTAAATCATTTCCCGGTGATAATGCAATTTTTGTTCGCAAGTCTATTTTTGAAGAATTAAATGGTTTCAAGCCTCTGTGGATTTGTGAGGATTTTGATTTTAGCCGCCGCTTAAAGAAATATGGGAGGCGGAAAATCCTATGTACTCCTTCTGCTGTATTGACTTCCACAAGAAGATTTGAAAAATATGGTTTTCTTAGGGTTATAATGATTTGGTTTTTTATATATTGGTTATGGAGGTTTGGTATGCCTCAGGATCGTTTAAGAGCTCGATTTAATAAGTATTCAACTATTCCTGAAAGAGGAAATGTAGATTATATGAGGTTTTAGTTTAAAGGCAATCTATTTATAGAACTAATTACTTATGTGAAAGATATGAATAAGAAAAGAGTTTTAAGAGTAAGAGCGGATGATACAGCGATGAAACGAATGTATACTAAATTTAGTAAATTCATGAGTTTAATTGAAAAGTCAGAAAAATCATTAAGAAAAAGAAGTCTTGAGCTTTTAAAACTCCAGATGGGTGAAAAAGTATTAGAAATTGGATTTGGTAGAGGTACGGCATTAATTGAAATTTCCAAAGCCGTAGGCGAAACGGGAGAAGTATACGGCATTGATTTAACCCCCGAAATGGTAAAAATTACTAAAAAGAATTTAGCTAAAAATCACATCTTTAATGTGAAAGTAGAAGAAGGCGACGCAAGAAATTTACCATATAAGGAAAACTATTTTGATGTGGTATACATGGCTAGCACATTAGAATTATTTGATACTCCTGATATTCCAATTGTCCTAAATGAAATTAAAAGAGTTTTAAAACCTACTGGAAGATTATGTGTAGTCAGTATTCCAAGAGAAGGGCGTGAAGAATCTTTGGGAGTTAAGCTATATGAATGGTCTCATAGGACTTTTCAAAGCTTTGCAAGCTGCAGACCAATATATGTGGAAGATTCCATAAAAAGAGCCGAATATAACATTATGAAAACTGATGTAATTGGCGTTTTTTTTCCCATGAAAATTGTTATTGCTATACCTTAATACTTTAAAACTATTTCTTAAGGCGGGATTTAAGTTTTTTAGAAATTAAATTTCCCATTTCTTGGGTTGAGAGAGTTTTAAGAATTGGATTTTCTATATCTTTAGTTCTACCCTCTTTCAGAGCATCTTCTATACTTCCCTCAATTTTATTACCTACCTCTACTTGTCCAAATGATTCCTGCATCATGAGCTTTACGCTTAAAATGGTACCAATTGGGTTAGCTATGCCTTTACCGGCTATATCTGGAGCAGACCCATGTATTGGCTCATACATCGACACTTTTCCAGGGTGTATATTTCCACTAGATGCCATACCCAAACTACCAATTAGGAAAGCACCCTCATCACTTGCAATATCTCCAAACATATTTCCTGTTACCACAGTTTGGTAGGAATATGGGGTTCTAATTAGCCATTGACAGAATGCATCGATATAAATATCTTCGGTTTGGAGATCTGAATAATCAGAAGCAATTTCATGGAAAATTTTACGCCATAACATACTAGGTTTTAAGATATTTGCCTTATCAACTGAAGTAACTTTCTTATGTCCCATTCTCTTAGCAAACTCAAAAGCATATTTAATTATACGTTCGCAACCTTTTCGAGTATACAACATTATATTATGGGCCTCATCTTCCTTTAATTCACCAATATTCTTATAAAGCCCCTCAGTATTTTCTCTTACAAAAGTGATATCTATTCCTTCTCCGATATATTCATCTTTTAAAGGACAACGATCCTTTAATGCGTCATATAATTTAATTGGCCTTAAATTAACGTATAAGTCTAAACCCTGTCTTATCTTTAATATGGCAATTTCGGCAACTCCTTGTGGTAAACCAGGGATTCCAATAGCCCCGAATAATAACGCATCAGAAGTTTTTATTGTTTCAAATGACTTTTCGGGTAAGCTTTCACCGTATTTTTTCCATACAGCGCCACCGGCGAGAGCTTCCTGAAATTCAAATTCAAACTCAGTATAGTCGGAAATAATTTTCAAGATCTTGATGCCTTCTTCTACAACTTCGGGCCCAATTCCATCACCTTTAGTAATTGCGATTATTTTTTTCATAAGATATGGTTAGCTTCTATTTTTTTTGAATAATATTAAACTATAACGAATTTAGATTTAATAGGTTTTTTAATAGGTTTTAAGGTAAAATTTTATTCATAAATTTAAAAGCATATTTTTATGTTCTTTATTTTCAATGGATATTGTTCTATTATTTAAAGAAGCATTAGGATCAATGTAACAAATACTGTGGAACGTAAATCAATGGAATTATATTGTTCTAACAAAAAAAAAATATTCAGAGATCAATTAAATCATTTAACCAAAAAATA
>JAHQWS010000158.1 GCA_029856295.1 Promethearchaeia archaeon | reverse complement strand
ATAATTTTATCATATTGGAAATTGTTATTGTTTAAAACTTTTCTAACCAGTTCTTTAAAACTATGTTCTATGTTATGATTAGCTTTTGAAGACGTTTTAATAAAGCTCTCTTCATTATGTCTTTTAAGAAAACGATCAATGACTAAATCATCTATAAGAGTGCTGGCATCTGGTGTATTTATTAAATCACTTTTACTGCCAATAATAAATCTTGGTGTATCTTGATGATTATGTTGAACAAGCTTTTCATACCACCAATCCAGCATAAGTAAAGTTTGAATATTTAATAAACTAAAGACCAAAAAAATACCGTTTGCGCCACTTAGATAATAGAGAAATAATTTTCGGAATTGTTTCTGCCCTCCAAAATCCCACAAAGAGAGCCTAATAAACTTTTCCTCCCCGTCGATTAGTATAGGCTGATCATAGGTATAAAAATCAACTCCAATCGTCAATTGGGTATTTGCATCAAAATTATTGTAACATAACCTTCTACAAATGCAGGTTTTGCCCACACCACCTTGACCTAAGATGCAGATTTTTATTATATAATGTGGTTTAATCTCATCTGCATTGCGATTTATTATCATAAAGGAAAATTATACTTTAACCCTATATTTTTAATTTTAGTCTATATTTGGGACTTTGAAGTTTTTTTATTTTCAAGAATTTTTTGATTGAAGCTTAACTCCTTTTTACTATTCATCTAATAAAACAATTTACTAATAAGTTTAAGGATAAAAACATAAAAATGATCTGAAACAATTCAGAGAAAAAGACAAGACCTTATTTGGTCTTGAAACATTTCTTCATGCTAAATACCACATTTTTTCAAAACTTCAGGTAAATTATGAAGTGTTCCGTCTTCAGCAATAATCCCCCCATATGTTTCAGTAATTTCTTTAGTAATCGGCGTATCTTTTATTTTTAATCTATAATTCCTCGCATTTTCGAGAGATTTTATATTTGAAATATTGGTTCTATTAAGTCCAAGTATTTCTAGATTTTCCGGACCTTTTATCTTCGGGACTTCAATAAGCGGGCAATCATGAAGATGAAGTTCTTTTAAATTCTCTAGAGTTTTTAATCCTCTTATTTCCTTAAGATGATTACCGGAAAGAATTAAGATTTTTAAATTAACAAGATTTTCAAGCCCTTTAATTTCAATTATTTCGTTATAACATAAATTCAGATATTCTAAATTTGTAAGACTTTCAAGCCCCTCAATACTAAGGATTTTATTTGAGTGCAAGTCTATGTTTTTAAGATTTTGAAGCTTATCAAGCCCTTCAATTTGAACTATATAATTATGAGAGAGATCTAAGTTTTCGAGATCTATAAGGCTATCAAGACCATTAATATCAAAAATCTCATTCTGGGATAACTCTAAGCTTTTTAAATCCGAGAGATTATCAAGCCCTTCTATTTCTGTAATTTCTTCAATATTTTTTAGCCATAAATCTAGAGTACCATTTTCTATAGGAAACTTTCTTCCCCCATATACCACATAGTCTTTTATATTATTCATTTCCATTTTATAACTATTGAATTGTATTTTTAGTTATTTAAAACTATTTATTTTAGCTTATTTATTTTGAATTTATATCAGTTTAAAGAGGAGCAATTGAAAAGTCAAAATTTCATGGGCATAAAGATTTATAACAATAGAAAAAAAATAGATTAATTAGTATAATTATTTTTAAAATCAAATGAAATTTAATTTAAAATTACAAATTAGAGGGAAAAATAATGGTTAAAATAAAATCTATTGCATTAGACACAGGTGGAACGATGACAGATAGTTTCATAATAGACGAGACGGGCAATTTTACTGTAGGAAAAGCACAAACAACTCCAGCTAGGGAATCTGAAGGAATACTTAATTCAATAGCAGATTCTCTACATTATAGAGGGATTACATTAGCCGAATCAGGCGAATCTGTAGAAGCATTGGTTTATTCTGGTACCGCCATGTTAAATCGGCTTTTAGAACGAGAAGGAAACAGCAATATTGGGGTCATTGTAAACGCAGGATTTGAAGATCTTCTCAGATTGGGGAGAGCTCTTCAGTGCTGGATTTGGCTAGATTATGGAGGACGTTTACATGCAAGAGAGCATGAACATCCTGAACCACTTATACCAAGGAAGCAAATTAAAGGAGTTAGAGGAAGAATTAATTTTTGGGGAGAAGAACTGATTCCACTCTATAAAGAAGATGCAAGAAAAGCTGTGCGGGAACTGCTTAATAAGGGAGTAGAAAGTATTTGCGTCTGTCTGCTTTGTTCTTATATGAATGAAAGCCATGAAATGCAGGTAGAAAGAATTGCAAAAGAAGTAATGAAGGAGATGGATAAAGACGTTCCAATTATTTTATCAAGTGAGCATAATCCAGTAAGAGGTGAAACTCCACGACTTAATGCTCTTATTATAGAACAGTATGCCGCTGAACCTTCAAGAAAACAATTAATCGGAATTGCTGAACGATTAAAAGAAAAAGGAGTACCTGCCCCCCTTAGAATTCTAACTACTTATGGTGGGACAATCTCTCCTTACCACAAAACTCTTATTCCTACTATGGTTTCGGGTCCGATTGGTGGGATGATAGGGACAAAATTTATAGCCGAAAAATATGGAATTAAAAATTTAGTATCTTCGGATGTAGGGGGCACAAGTTTCGATGTCGGCCTCGTAATGGAAAGATATGTTCCAGCAAAATGGGAAAGTTCCCTTGGAAAATTTATATTAAACATACCAATGATAGCTTTAGATTCTATAGGTGCTGGTACGGGGATGTATGTCAAATATAATGATATTTCTGATAGATTGGAATTTGGTCCTGAAAGTGCTGGATATAAAATTGGAGTATGCAATGAGCAATCTGGAGTAGAAACGGTAACCATGACCGATTGTAGTATAATTCTGGGATACCTTAATCCGGATTATTTTCTTGGAGGGAAGATTAAATTGAATAAAAATCGAGCTTTTAAATATATCGAAGAACAATTAGCAGATCCCTTAAAAGCAGACCCTTATATCACTGCCAGAGGTGCCCTTGATTTAATAGAGATTAATATGAAAAACCATCTCAATGGAATGATTCAAGGTCTTGGATTCAGACCAGAGAATTATACTTTAATTTCCTTTGGAGGAGCTGGTCCCCTACATGTAGCCGGATACGCCCAAGACTTGAAATTCCAAGATATTTTAATACCTGAATGGGCACCAGCTTTTTCTGCTTTCGGTTGTGCATGTGCAGATCATTCATATAGGCATGAAAGATCAGTTGACTTAGTTATGACTCCTGATGGAGGAATGGATGGATTTGTAGCATCCATGATGAGCTCCACATGGACAGATTTAAAAATCGAAATTTCCAAAGAATTTGAGAAGGAGGGAAGAGATACTAGTGAGATGGAATTCAGACCTTCACTCCGAATGCAGTATTTCGGGATGTTTGACGACTTAGAAGTACAGTCGCCTGTTGTAGAATTAACCAGTCAATACTCTACGGAAAAGGATCATTATGTTTCTGAAGATTTGATAGAACTCACTAGAAGATATAATGAACTTTTTGAACAAATATTCCGTAGAGGGACAACAAGTCCAGAACTCGGATATCACATAACTAAGGCAATAGGGACTGGTGTAGTGCCAGTTCCAAAACCTAAATTGCCAGAAGAAGAGCTAAGTAATGAAAAGCCAGATGACGAAGCTTCTAAAGGGAACAGAGATCTCTTCTGGAGAAAGAGCTGGCATGATGCCTCACTCTGGGAAATGAGTTTACTAAAGGCAGGAAATATTATAAATGGTCCAGCAGTTATCGAGGCTCCAGCGACTACTCTGGTAGTTCCACCAGGATATCGTGTTAAACTTGATAAACATAGAATTTTCCATATGGAGGTGTAATTAATGTTAAAAAAATCAATAGGATGGAATGGAAAGAATTTAATAGAAATGTTGGAAGAAAGTGAGAGACTTTTTGAAGAAACAAATTATTATTATGGATTAGATAAGCTTAGCTTAAAGGAGCAAGATCCATTTAATTATGAACGTTGCTATGCTAGTTTAAGAGGCGCTATAGTATCAGCGAGAGAGACTGCACTACATGTTGCAGCCTCGCCAATTGTCAAAGAAATTGGTGAGCTCTGTTTTGGCTTATATACCCCTGAAGGAGACTCGATAGTTGTTTCGACTGGCATTTTAGTTCATATCCATACCATGAGTGAAGCTATAAAATTCATGATACGGGAAAACTATGAAGAAGATGTAGGAATTAATCCTGGTGATATTTTCCTAAACAATGATCCTGAATGTGGGAATGTCCATACTACGGATGTGCAAACCCTTATCCCATTATACTGGGAAGATGAACTTATAGGCTGGGCAGGAGGTGTGACCCATCAAATAGATACGGGTGGTATAACGCCCGGACACGACTTGATTTCAGCAGTCCAGCGATTTGATGATGGTATCTATTATACTTGTCGCAAAATCGGTTCTAATGACAAAATATGGAAAGATCACATGATTAATGCAAGAAGAGCTGTAAGAACTCCGATGTATTGGGAGTTGGATGAAAAATGTAGATTAGCAGGAAATTTGATGATTAGAGACGCAGTTCACGACTTTATTCGACGTGAAGGAATTGATTTCTATAAACGATTTGTAAGGGAATCAATAGAAGAAGGAAGAAGAATTCTAATTGAACGAGTAAAAGAACGTCTGATTCCAGGAAGATATAGAGCTGCATCTTTTATGGATGTAGCTATGAAGAATGAGGCTTGGCAACCTACAGCAAAAATTGATAAAATTTCCAACCAACCGATAGAGATCATTGTGAAAGAGAATGGCGGATTCTCGCTTACTTTTGAGGGAGCAAGTGGATCCGGACCAAACTGCATGAATTGTGCAAAAGGTGCAATGGAAGGAGGACAATGGGTTCTTTTAACCCAAATTTTGATTTATGGTGATAAAGTTAATGATGGAGCATATTTTGCCGTAGAGAAAGAGTATCCTCTTGGAACGTGGTCTAATCCCGGTGATCCCTATCTTTCTTATCAGGCACCGTGGGGTAATTTAATTCCTGCCTACACTGGAATGATGAAATGCATTTCTTATGGATTATTTTCCCGCGGATATCGAGAAGAAGTTGTCCCCGGTTACGGTTTTACTGGAGATGCGATTCAGGGAGGGGGAATCTATTCTTCCGGACCGCTTGAAGGTCAAAGATGGTCTCTATCTACATTTGAGATAAGTGGCCAGGGCTTAGGAGCAAGTGCAGTTAAAGATGGTTAGATTGGGGGTATGCTATGTGGAATCCGGAATCGGATTTAGGAGACGTAGAGACATGGGAACTATTTCAAGGAGGTATACCCTATTTAGCTAGAAAAGTTAAACCTAATAATGCAGGACATGGGAAATACCGCGGAGGGTCGAATTACGCGGGTATAGCAATAATTGCTTTTTCGAGAGGAGTGGAATTCTTTGGAGCTCGGGATGGCTTATGCTTTCATGGAACAGGAGGGATGCACGGAGGCTATCCACAGCCAACAGGATATCGATTATATGCCACAGATACTAACTTAGAAGAAATCTTCAAAACCCAGAAAGAATATCCTTTAGGCGACCCTGACCCTAGTAATGGTGAATTTGAACGATTATTACAAGGAAATATTACCAGAAAACCTAATTGTTCAACTTTCCCGATAGCCTTAAACGACTATGATATGGTTCATTATGCTCTATCAGGAGGACCAGGATACGGAGATCCCATAGAAAGAAAATTAGAAAGTGTTAGAAAAGATCTTAATGATGAAATTTACACAAAAGACTTTGTGTACAATATTTATGGCGCAATCGCCAATTATGACGAAAAAGAAGAAGAATGGAATATAGA
>JAHQWS010000157.1 GCA_029856295.1 Promethearchaeia archaeon | reverse complement strand
TGTAAATACTTCCATTACATTATTTATCAAATCCTTTAAATTACTACTTTTAATTGCGTTTACTTGAGATGCATTGATGGATAATGAATAAGAATTAAGTATAGACAATGTAAGTTTAAAAATTGGATCAACCTTTACTTGATTTACAGAAATAAATTTATCTGACTCTATAATTATTTTATGAAGTTCAAATTCTTTATCATTTACGCTAACTTTAGAGAAATTTTGATTTTTAATAATTTTCAAATCTTTAGTTTTTACATTCTTTAGGTAATAATAATTACTATAATCTAAAAACACTAATTCTGCGCCAATTTTTAAGAAATAACTCTTTAGCCCTAACAAATCAGATATGGCTTTAATTGTGATCCCTTTGAAAGGATAGCTTCCAACATATATTTTTTTAGCTCCAGCCTTATGACAAGACTCAATAATCGCTTCAAGTGTGTCCATATTAGTATTTGCGGGAAATCCCTGAGGTAATGTTAAATTGAATTTAATAAAAACTTGATCTCCATCTCTAATATAATTGATTATACCTCCAAGCTTTTCTATTCCATCAAAAACACATTCTTTAGGCGAAGTACCTTTGCTTATGACAACATTTGTAAATTCTGAGTTTGATTGTTTCATAATAATAGCCTTCCATAGAAAATTGATTTTATAAATTAAAATAATTTTATAATATTATAATTGAGTTTTAAATAAAACTTTAGCGAGTGATTAAAAATCTTAGAAAAAAAGATAACTAAAATTCAAATAACTCAATCGAACGTGAAATTCCCTGAAAATGCTATTGGAATCGATCTTGGACAAACTCTAACAAAAATAGCTTATCTTGAAAATGCAAATGATTTACATTTGTTAATATTATCAACACAAGCCGATTTTCATCAAATCAATGAATTTTTAGAATCGAAACAAGAATCTTTTAAGAAATATAATTTTACCGGAGGAAGGGCTTTCAATATTTATGAAAAATTTTTAAAGCAAATCGATTCAAACTTACTAAACGAATTTCAATCAAACGCAAAAGGAATAGAAGCTTTATTTATGCTAACTAAAAAAAAAATATTACCTGATTCTTTAGTTATAAATATAGGAACAGGGACCTCAGTTCTTTTGAAGAAAAAAACATTTAACCATATAGGAGGATCTGCTATAGGAGGGGGGTTTTTTATGGGATTTATCAAATTATTATATAATATAGATGATTTTCAAAAGGCCGTAAAGATAGCAGAAACAGGAGATAGGTATAATATTGACTTAAAAGTATCTGATATCTATGAACCAAAAGATCACAGGATCAATTTAGTATTTAGAGAATTCACTGCCGCTTCATTTGGAAAAATTGAAAATGATATTGATTTTAATTCTGTTAAAAAAGAAGATGTAATAAATTCACTAATTTGTTTAATTGGAGAGAATTTAGGAAGTATGGCAAATTTAATGGCTGAAAATAATAGTGTAAGAAATCTCGTTTTCTGTGGTGGATTTTTAAGAAATAATAAAATTTTACAGCGTATTTTATCAGCTATTTGTGGAATTAATAAAAAAAAAGCAATTTTTTTGAAGAATTCGGAATTTTGTGGTGCAATAGGCGCTCTCTTAAGTTAATTGTATTTACCCCCAATTTCTTTAATTAATCAAATTCTTGATCTATTATCTCAACAAATTTTAACGATATTTTTAAAAAATCCATTATGACTTTTTTATTAAGATTTTCAGGTGTATCTTCAATAGAATGCCAATGTGGTGCTTTATTTTTTCCTTTTTCTGTACCCATTATGGCTGCTGCCTTATATCCCTTATGAATATAGCGACAAGCATCACACGATCCTATAATTAATCTCCCTGTTTTAATTGGTAAAAAGTCTGGATTTTCTTCTTTAACTTTTTCATGTGTATATTGAATTTTTTCAATTATTTCCATATTATAAGTTGCTTTATGCATGTCTTTTAGTACAATAAGAATCTCTTTTCCATTACCAGATCCTTCTAAAACAATAGAATAAGCATTATCCAACATCCCTAATTTCCCATATTTTTCTACAAAAGCTTTTGCTCCTTTATCCCCAACTTCTTCACTTCCTTGAGATCCTACCCATACTTCGACATGTTTTGGTCTATGTTCACTTAAATATTTTCCAATTGCTGTAGCAACCGCGCTAGCCGCTAAATTATCATTTGCTCCGGGAACAACAATGTCTCCTAAAAAACCTCTTAAAACCCAGATATATAATGGATAAATTACAATAAGAGGAATGAAATATAAGAGATCTATTAAAGTTAATGAGATAATCCAATATTCTACCAGAACTATTGAAGATCCATAAATTATTTGTGCTACGAATTTCCATATTGAAAAAATGATCGTATGAAATAAGAAATATACTCCTAGAATAATTTTAATACGGGGGGGTTTCTTCTCATACGTAGCAATTTTCATTTGTTTGGCACTGTCGCTATGGCCCTCAAAAATTATACGGAATTTAACTTCTCCTGTAGGTTTTATTATCCCGAATACGTTGCTAGAAGTTCCTTTTTTAAAAAGAAATCTAATCCATTCTTTCATTAAAACAAGCTCACTATATAGAACAAAAAGCCCCAATAAAATAAAAATGGAAGATAGAATGGGAAGTGGAAACGTTAAAGGCATAAAGATTACCGAAATAGCACTTAGAGTTCCAGCTACTTTTAATAGTCCTTGTGGATACAGCCCTGGATAAGTTTCAAATTCATCTATGAAAGTTTCATCACAGAATTTATCTAACTCACCTTTGATCCACAAGTTTGCATCTTTTTCTGCTTTACTACAGGAATATCTTGGACCATACTTTTTACAGATCGTATCAACAAAATTATACATATAATCGGAATATGCATCATCAATTTTCATAAAGAAGTCTCATTTTCATTAAAGAAAAATTATTTTAATGTATAAACTTAGATGAGTAGTTATATTTATATTTTGTCTTGAAAAATTAGTAATATGGGGAGAATTAAGAACGAGTTTTATGTAAATATGTGCCCATGGAGATTTCTAGTCATTGTAATAATTATAAATTAACCTCTTAGAAACACTATAATGGGCACAAGAATAGTATGTTTTTTTAGCTATTAATTTTTATCCATAAAAAAATAAAAGAAAAATGAAAAATAAAAGAAAAAATGAGTTTATTCTGCTACAGCGTGTTTACCCAATAAATCATCGTTAGATTTACCTAATCTTATTGCTAGCTCAGCAATAATTGCATCTAAATAGGTAAATGCTACTTGTTCAAAAGCAGTTCCTTCAGGAGTTAGAATTGCCGTGTCATCTCCTTCTCCAATAATCCTATCTTTTTTAGTTCTTCCTATTAATTTGATGGTGATATCACCCATTCGACCTATAGTCGTTTCGGGATGAGATGTAATACTCACAATTCCATAGGGTTCTATTTTATTAACATAACTATTTAACATGCTTACTACGATTTCGGTAGTTCCTGAACCGGATAATACAATTAAAATATCTTTATCACGCATGGCGGGATTACTTGTTAAGTTGGTAATCATATATGGTCTAGCACCTAGATGCACCAATCTTGTAGCAAAGCATTGTAAAATAAACGCACTCCTACCAGAAGCTAATAAAAAAAACCTCCTTTTATTAACTATCCCATCATAAATTAGTTCTATAAACTTTTGAGTATGTTTAAAATATTTAGGTTTATTAAGATGTTCTATATTATCTTGGAGATTTTTCAATATGAGCTCCATGGATTGAAAAAGGATTTTTCTTGCCTTTCCATTTACCTTTTGATTTTCCTCAACCATCATTTTATGAATTTTAATTTTTTTAGGGATATATTATTAGTAAGTTAAGTTTTAAAAAATAAGTTTGGGGTATAGTTTAAATTTGAATTTTATACTTTTAAATACCGATGTTAAGGGATTATTTTTATTTTGAGAGCAATAGCTTAATTAGTTTAACTTTATCTTCTTTTTTTAATTCAATTTTCTCTTAATTGGGTTTATTTATTATTTTTTTACCTTTCTTAATTTCTTATAACCTCCAATTAAAAGTGGTGGAGCGTTCTCCACTTCATAGCTCTTTCCATCAGGATACCGTGGTTGAGTAGTATCTTTAAAGAGCGTCCCACAACCGAAAAATGATCTACCAGGAAACTCAAATAATTTTAAAATACCTCCGGGGATTCTTTGGAGTGTTTTAGCTAAAGTTATATAAACAGAGATATCCTTATATAACTGAAGGGGGTCAATTTTGTCCCAAGTATCCTCCGTTGTTAACATTAGGTCGCTAATAACCTGCATACACATGCATGGAACTCCGATATTATCAAATGGGCCCATCTCACATAATGTCCATATCCGGCTAATTGGAAGAACAAACGGCATTCTTCTATTCTTGAGCATCGAAAAATATGTTAGAATATAAATTATAAAATTATCCGATGTTAAACCTAATCTCATCGGAAATTTTCTTCGGCTAACTCTCTTACGTTCTATATAAACAGGGGCTGATATATGGTCCATCCAAAGCATAACTACTAAATTAGAAATGATTTCTTTATGTTTCTCTATAAAACAAAGAGACGATATATTGCAGTTCAGCCATACATGAGAACCTGAAAACAAAAAGAGCATTGTCTTCGGTCTTTTTTTTATAGAAAACTCTGAGAATTTACGCGCCAATTCGAGTGCTCCGACAACTCCTACGGTATCACATATAGCTCCCTCAAAAGTAGAACAATAATGGGATCCAATTGCTATAGTTTCCTTTTTGAGACCGGGTAAGAGACCTACAACAGTCCATACGGTTGATATCTTTCTCTTTCCTTTGATATGTAAGTGAGCGTTTACTTCCCCTTTTGCTAATAACCCATTAATGTATAGTGCATCCTTTTTTCCTATGTGGAGTACAGGCAGCATAAATTGCCGATCTTCACCAACTTCGGCTGGCCCGGGAATATTACTCCCTCCAGTAGGATTAATCCCGGGTTCAAGTATTTTAAGTGAATTTCCGGGAGTATCTATGAAATAACCCACCATACCCGCTGCTCCATGTATCCATGCACAGTCATATGATGCTAGAAGAGGATATCGTTTTTTAAACCCGCAGGGCCCTTCATGGTCTGTAAGTTTTCCCCAATTGATTAGAACTATTTTTCCTTTCACATTTTTACCTTTATAATCATTAATGGTTCCTCTACCAACATCTATCAACTCAGCATCTACAGTCCCTAATCCAACATTATTCTGAGGACATGAAACAAGGATTTTCTTTTCCGGTGTTTCTACACGGAATTCCCAATCCTGGTGAAATACACCTTTGAAATTAATTGGTTCGAGCCAAGTCTTAAGACCAATACTTTTCAGTTGATTGACTATGAAATCTCTTACTTTTTCTATATTACTTGTTCCCGGGATTCTAGGAGAATATTTAGATATTTCTCTGCCCCATTGATAAACGTCATTTTTAGAATTACCCACAATCTAATGCCTCGATTTTAATTTTAGCTTATTTATTCTTTTATATATTATAAGTTTAATTAATTGAATATATAACTTTTATAAAATGAATAATACAAAATTGAAAAAAAGTATTAAATTAAATTTAGTTGAATTAACTTGAGTGTAAGTTTAATATAAGTAAACAAGATTATAAAAGAAAAAAATAAAAAAAATTAATATTGAAATTGCCAACCAAGAAATCTCTCTATTTATATTTAATAGAAAGTAATAGATCATTCTTGGTAATTTTCTTTCTATTCGCGTGCATGGTAAAGGCTCGAGCTTGTTCAGTCAACCCAACCGCAGTTTTTTCAAGATGTTCAATTAACTCATTTACTGCATTTCGGGCGACAATTGACGCGCCTTGTTGTTTCATGAGCCTTCGAATTGGACTCCATGCAAATGCGTGTTTCTTTTTAGCCATTTTTTA
>JAHQWS010000156.1 GCA_029856295.1 Promethearchaeia archaeon | reverse complement strand
GTGTATATACAGACAGATCTCATCGAGAAGATAATAGTGCTCTACTAGTCTATTATAGAGCATTCTGAAAAATTCTTCTTCAGTAATGTGCATAACTTCCGGATGGGATAGTTTATACCGTTCAAAGCCCTCTTTTACCGTTCTATAATCTATATGGATTGAAGTAGTGGGAGGTTTAATGCTATAGTGCGCGATATCAATTTCCATGCTCACTCACCGTAAGATGATATTTCATTCATAAATTTTTTTAGTCTCCCTTTAAATTGGGTTTATATAAATAAAAAATATGAAAGTATGGTTTTTCGTGCCCTGGGATTTTTTATTCATAAAATCCTGATAAATACCAGTGAAAAGGGCTCAAAATGAGAGATTTTATAATATTGTGAATGAGATACATAAATAGAGTTGAAATTCTTTGTCCCCTAAACAGATAGGCATCATCCCTTTACACTGTTCTCTTTTTGATGAATCTTAGAAAACCCTAGTTGGGAGGGCGATCAATAGTGTAGTAATTAGTAGATGGATGTCCCATAAATCACAAAGCTAAGTTTCTCACATTTAACCGCTTTTTTTAGAAAAAGAAATTATGACGAGATCCCAATGAATAGGATTTAATTTTAACTATTTCAGGCTAAGTATGATATTTCCTCTTATTTTACCTCTCAAAAAAATAAGTTTAAAAACCCCACTGGTTCTGTTACTATTCTTAAGAACCTGATATATTTAGGTCATAATCATGGCAGCTAAGAAAAATATCATAAACTCGAACCCCATAGGTAATAATAGTAATGGAACACTTTCTCATCGTGAGCATCATGCTCAGCATTTCGTCGAAGTTGCCTGTACGTCGTGTAATTCAACAGACATTATTGAAACCCACGAGGGTCACGCATGCCGCCACTGTGGGCTGGTATTGGATCAGAAAAAGTTGGCATATCATCGTCCGTATGATGAGAGTAGTATTCAGTACGCCACGATGGGCACCACGCAAATCGGATTGTACCGGGAACGCATGTGCCACCCTCAATCTAGTCAGTTCCAATATCTCAATAAATTGCACCTAATTAAATCTAACGAGAATATGGTAATCGATGAAGCCACACAAGAGATGACGCGCATTTTTGACGGGCTGGACTTGCCGAAATCATATAAAACAGACGTATTTCAGAAATTTAAAGAGCTGCGCTCGAAATTGCGCCCCGGCACTAAATATCGCCCCCCTAAGAAATTAATTCCGCTTTCCATTTATTTCGTATTCAAGTACCGGGGGATCTCCATCAATGAAGCGCGCTTATTAGCTCTCTCGGACATCTCGAAAAAAGATTTTACGGCCTTTAAACTGACCTTTCAAGAACTTTTTCCGGACTATATTGAGCGGGACCGCAAAAAATACATTTGCCAAAAGATCTTAGAGCTCACTGAAAAGTTAGAGATAAGTATGGTCTTTTTCTACCAAGCCAAAACCATTTTATATAGATTCTGGGATACCATAAAAAATACCACCGATGACGTAATCGCGGGGTTGGTGAGCTCCATTACACTATTGTGCATCTACAAGGGAAATGCCACGGTCAGTTCCATTTGCAATGTATTAGGGATTAAAATGAGCACCATCCAAGCGCAAGTAAAACGGCGGATCTTTGAGTATTTTCATATTTCAGGGTTCACGACCTTAAAAAAATCTGCTGCACTGCTCAGGGAAGTCATGTTCAAAATGGGATTTATTGTATCTGATCCTAAACAGCTTTCCGCCGAACAAGTACAGAACGAGGCTGATAGTTCTTCACTGGCATGCACCGAATCTCAAGCCCCTCCCCAAGAATTGCTAAGAGCCCCAGTTCACAAGCCTTCCAGTTCCTATAAATATAAAGTGAATGGCTCCGGTCCGATCACGATTCCGTTCACCTTAGTTAAACAGCTCAATTTAGAGAGGGACGATGAGCTTGAAATGGTGCTCGACACGCAGGACGGGCAGCAGAGAATCTTTTTATTTAAAAAATGAGTAAAGAAAAGACATTCTTGGTGAATAAGATGAGTAGCGATTATCAGCTCCGCCCGGCAACTATGGACGATATAGCGTTCATGATGCGTCTCGAAAAGGAAAACTTCGCTCAATTACCGGAAGTTTGGGTGCTATTCGATGAGGCGCGCCAAAAGGACCAGTATGAGCATTTTTTTCGTCCGAACCATGTATCTATTATAGAATATAAAAGTCACCCAATCGGAGCAGTATCTATTATCACTCGACGCAAGGATATCTTTATTGTGTACCTGTATCTTCTTCCCGAGTTTCACGATTCGGGCATTGATGTATCGCTCATCAAAGAAGTCTTAGAACAGGCTAAGCAAGAGCAGAAACCAGTGATCACCTGTATGTTCAAAGCAGAACAGTGGGAGAAGAGCATATGTAATCGGCTGGGATTTACCATATTTAACGAATATGAGCTTCGATGGCGTGTAAAATGGAACCCCCCGTAGCAATAAAAGGTGACTCCTGCCAGCGCGACCAAAGCTAGGTCAAAACAGTATAGGTTCAGAAGGGTAAAATCAAAGTGTATAAAGATACACTAACCAAAAGACAAAAATCCAGGGTGTGGCAGGAGTCATTTTTAGCTTTTATTTATTTACGCCTTTTAGTAACTATTGTAATAATAATGACAATTAAACATTTATCACTATAATTTCGGTAAAAACTTTGGATCATAAGAATCTTGTATTAAGCATTTTAAAAATAGCAAAGTATTATTTTATTTTCCATTTAAAATCAACATCATTTTTACTTAAATAGTTATTAAATTGTATAAATAGTTGGTTTATCTTTCTTTTTAGTTAGTTATATAAACACGTTCAAATGAGAAAATGCAACAATTTATTATCATATCATATGTTCAATTAGTAGGATAGCCAAAAATATCATATTGAAATATAATTTTAAAGAAGTATAAAATATAAAGAAGCTTTAAAATTTTTCACGAAAGTTCATTAATTTTAATTTAATAATTGGTCGGGGGTTTTAAGATTCAGACTATAGGATATACTGCCACCTTTAAGGTATGCATTTTTGGAGATAATGGAGTAGGAAAAACCTCCCTAATTCATAGATTTCTAACGAATCGATTTTCACAAGATACGAAGTTAACCATAGGGGTTGATATTTTTATCACAGATTTAGAAATCGAAAATTACAAGGTAAAACTTCAGTTTTGGGATTTAGGAGGGGCTAGTAGGTTCAAAATGTTCATGCCCATATATGCCCAGGGCTCTTCTGGTGGAATTTTCATGTACGATATTACCAGCAAAAGTAGTTTTAATAATTTAGAAGGATGGATCTCACTTTTTAAAAAGAATGTAATTGCAGAGGAGGGTCAAATTCCTATCTTAGGGGTTGGAGGTAAAAAGGACTTATGTAATTATAGGAAGATTAGTTTGAATAATGCTCAATGCTTAGATTCGACCTATAGCGTCTATGATTTCATTGAATGCTCTGCCAAAACGGGAGAAAATGTCGAGAACATATTTGAATCTATTACTTATAAAATGTTAAGAACCAATGGTCTCTAAGATATCGATCCCCCGATAATTCTCAGCAATGAAACGGATGCTTGTAGCAGGTATGAATGCATCAAGCCAATTGAATCACTTCCAGCTCTTTTCAGGAGGTTCTACATGGATAACAAAGTTTGGGGTCTCCGTTTTCCACCGTGGATTTACAAGAAGAATACGCCAATCGTCTGGGATTGCTTTTTCCAGCATTAAATCTTATTCATCTCTTTACTTAGTGATATGTAACATAAAAATAATAAATGTGGTAATTACATTGGATTTGAATTAATTTTTAAATGGATATCTTAATATATAGATTTTACATTTCTGTTAAAAAATAATAAATGATGATAAATCTTTCCTAGTAACATTTAGAACGTGTGGTTCTATTAAGTGATTAAGGCAAATTCACTAAAATTCGTTCTCAATTAAGGAATGTTAATTATTCTCTCGGAGTATTTTTTAATATTTTTAATATAAAATTTATTAACCATCAAAATAAACTTAATCATGGTAAGAAATCACAATTTTACTTTTTACTTTGAAAAGGTAACCCAATAAACCTAAAAGCAAAAATCTCGAAGGTCGCATCATTTAATGCTTCAATTAATTGAGTGGGCTAAATTTATTATAGTCATTTTCATCCAATTGCCAATTAGTGCCATTTTTATTTATATGACCTGTAAAGTGTTAAAAAGGCGAAGAGATCGAGTATCATATTCTCATTGTGCGTTTTCTATTCTCATTTCTTTAACCTTTATTTTAAATGCTATTTCTTTCATATGTAGAGTAAATTCCCTTATATGCATATTACAAGTATCCATACTCGTTTTGACCCTCTTGTCTCTCATTTTTTTAGTAGTTTTTAATTTGAATATTCTAAGATCCGAATCAGATTTTCATCTTAAAACGCAAATTCTCATTATTTTATTTTATTTAATAGGAATTTTGTTCATTTTACTTATTCCGGGAGGAATCACGATAAATGAACAGACACAATGGAAGCTTAAATGTAGTTGGCTATTTACTTTAACTTTGATGCTTTATATTACATGTTTTGTACTCATACCAATCACAATACAATCGGTAAGAATTTATCACCAATTCAAAGTTACACAATTGAAGAAACGGTGGAGGGTGTACTGCATCGGTTTAAGCGGATTTATGTTTATAATTATTGGAGGATTTTTTTATAACACATGGACCAATTCTCTTTATCAAATAAGTTGGTTATTCTTATCTTTGATAATTCTCCCTTCAACAATATTGATTTATTTAGGAATAGGAAAGAGATTAAGAACACAACAATAAATAGATTTTGATTTTTTGAGAAAATGGATTTAAACGTTGTTAGACTTCTTGTACTCCTAAGATTAACTAATTTTGATATTAAATCCTAATTACAAAGCCATCCTTCGATTTCTTGTTTTAAGTATAATGTATACCTTTTCTTAAATCCAAAATTTATATTTATGTAAATTTTATAGATTATGTGTTTCAAACGACATTTTTTTTTTTAATAATCATTTACTTTCGGGGGAAAAACAGGGGATAATGAACGAATTAAAAAAATTATTAGAAGGGCAAATTAAAAAGTTAAGAACACTAAAACAAAATCTTGAATACAGTCAAGAAATAGAAAGGTCTGAGCAATATAATATAGAACTCATTGAAACCATAAATGAAGCTATTGATTGTATCTCTTTACCATTAAATAAATTAAAGAAAAAACTTGAAGAAAATTCACAAGAAATAGAACAAGGGATCGAAGAAAAATATCGATTTATCACTGAAAACGTGAATGATGTCATTTCGCTTTTCGATAAAAATTTAAATCTCATATATATTAATGATGCTGTGCTAAGATTATCTGGATTTTCGAAAGATGAGGTGTTGGGCAGAAAACCTGAGGAATTTATGCATTCGGACGATATTAGCCGAAGTATTAAAATTTTTCAAGAAGCGTTAAAAACCGGTGAGGGCTCTTTGGAGAATTTAGGTTGAGGCGTAAGGATGGTTCCTATGTATGGTTAGAAGCGAATGCTAAAATAAAAAATGATGGGAATGGCGACACAAAAGCCATTCTTGTCTCAAGGGACATTACTAAACGAAAATTAATGGAAGATGAGTTAAAAAAATCAGAAGAAGACTTATCATTCTTAATAAAATTGTGTGTAAAAGAATTACAAGGCTTAATAAGGTTAAGAAATCATGAAATTAACTTAGATATACATGATAAGTTAATAACTAGCTTCGAACCAGACCAAATCCATCTTGTAATTAGTAATTTACTCAATAATGCAATAAAATATACTCCACCTAATGGAAAAATTGAAGTTAAATCTGCTATAACAGATAATTCTATTTTAATTTCGATCCATGATAATGGAATCGGAATAACCAATGAAGAAAAAAAAAGGTTATTCTCCCAATTTGGAAAAATTGAACGATACGGACAAGGG
>JAHQWS010000155.1 GCA_029856295.1 Promethearchaeia archaeon | reverse complement strand
TTTTAACACTATAATTTTAATATATTGATAGGTATATAAAAATTTATATTTTTTATTCAATCTAATATTTAAATTTTCTTATGAGAAATAAAAATGAAATGAAATGAAATTAAAGTTTAAATAAATTACACAAAATATTGATAAATATGACAGAAGATAATATTATAAGTCAATATATAAAAGCAGTTGTAAATATGGATATTGAAATGGCCAATAAAGTATGTGAAGATGCAATTGCAAAAGGAACCCATCCAATTAAGATAATTCAAGAGGGCATTACAAAAGCAACATCTATCATAAGTGATAAGTTTGAAGCGGAAGAATATTTCATTCCTGAACTTATTATGGCTGGAGAAATTATTAAGACGACAATGAAAATACTTGACCCTCTAATAAAAGAAAACGGTGATACAAATGTGCTTGGCAAAGTTATCATAGGAACTGGTAAAGGAGATTTACACGATATAGGAAAAAATATTGTGAAAACTTTTCTGGAGGCTGAAGGATTTGAGGTCAATGATTTAGGTGTTGATGTTTCTTCAGAGAAGTTTATTGAGGCTATACGCACTGAAAAACCAGAAATACTTGCTATATCTGCTTTAGTCTCTATGACCTTACCAGAGGTGAGTAATTTAATGAAAGCTTTAGAAGAGACTAATCTACGAAAGGATGTAAAAGTAATTGTTGGAGGTGCCCCTGTTACTGAAGATTTTATAAAGGATATAGGAGCAGATGCCTATGCTAGAAATGCTATTGATGGTATTAATACATGTTTGAGGTGGGTAAAACAATGAATGCAAGAGAAAGAATAATGGCAGTTCTTCGGCGAGAAGCTCCCGATATGATCCCTTTTACTATCTATGTAGAAACGAAATATTTAGCTGGATTAGCTCTTCATCAACCGTGGAGAAAACTATTAGACCAAGGGCTTGGATTACATGCTGCTTTAGCAGTTCAGACTCATAAAGTGAATTGCCCAAATACTAAGATGGATATTAACCATCATTATGGGAGTTTAACTTCTTGGTCGCCAGTAGATATCATGATTGCATTTAATGGCCCTCATGATATAACCGGGAGTTTAAATACACCAGTGGGGAAAATTTCAATAAAAGCAAAAATGGAAAGTCTTGATCTTTCTGCGAGCCTTCCCTGGTTTCCAGAAGATGGATATTTCCTCAAAACCCTTGATGATTATGAAATATTAAAATATGTTATAGAAGATACAGAATATACTCCTTTTTATGATGAAATAGAGGAATTCAAAATGTTTATCGGTAATTTTGGGATTGTTCCTACCTTTGTTCCAAAATCTCCTCTTCAAGCATTAATTATGCTTTTGGGACCGAAGCAATTAGCATTAGATTACTATATGCATCAAAAGGAATTTGATGAACTTTACAAGATCATTTATAAAAAAGAACTTGAAGTTTATAAAATTGCAGCTGAATCTCCCGCTGATACAATATGGGGACCAGACAATGTTACAGCTCTCGTTACAAGTCCAAAATTTTTCGAGAAATATAGCCTTCCTTTCTATAATGAAGTTGCCGATATAATCCATAAACATGACAAAATATATGTTGTACATATGGATGGCGAATTGAAAGCTTTAAAGGAACTAATAGCTAAAACAAGAATTGACGCCATTGAGAGTTTCACGGCTCCTCCTGTGGGAAATCTTCCCATTAATGAGGCTAAAGAGCTATGGAAGGACAAAGTAATTTGGGCTAATTTCCCTGAACCTGTATGCCTTCAAGGTCAAAAAGCAGTAAAGAAAAAGACTATGGAAATGCTGAAGGATGCCGCTCCCGGAAATAATTTTCTTATGGGTATATCAGAAGGTTTCCCCTCATTTATGCACATGTTAGCTTCTGTTCCTACAATATTCAAGGTGATTTTAAAACATGGAAAATATCCTATTTCCATTGATTAAAACTAAATGGACTAGGAATATAAAAAATATATAAGATTTTTTTCCCTTAAATAGCTTTTATTATTAAATTTTTTTTAATTTTTTTCTTAAACTACCTCAGATTGGGAATCGTAAATTTTTAAATATAATTACTTCAAAATCTCTTTGAAAAACTTTATAGATTCTATCAAACAGAAAATAGATTTCTCATTTTGGTAATATATGGAGATAACATTCAGGCTCAAATTAATATGCTTAAAAACCATTTGAAAGAGTTTAGCGATGCTCCATTTTCTGAAAACGTTGCAATTCATAGTATTGAAGAATATGGAGACTTTCTCGTTCTGGATACCAGCGAAATAATTAATATAAACGAACTTGTAAAACAATCCATTGATTCTAGTGAGAGATATGATGAATTGGTATCTTTAGTTAATGAAATGATGCAAAGATCTAATAAAAATCTCTAATTATTAAAATTTTTATTAATAATACGGGTGATGATTTTTTTAGGTTATAAATCCAATTACTATCTGGAAAAATTGCTTGCTATAATAACGAGATATGCTGATAAAAACGTTGATGAGAAAATTAAGAAAAAGTATCAGGTAACTGGTTTTCCTTTAGAGTTTCAGGGAGAGCTAGTAAATAAAAGTGTTCATGATCTTCTTGATTTTGTGGACGAATCTAATGATGACTTAGCTTATTGTATTTTAGGTTATTTTATTATGAGGCGAGGTGCTAAGATGAGTAAACCGTTAAAAAAAAGCTCATGTCATCAGATTCGAATTTAAACAGCGAGGATAAAGTCTTTCAAGATTTTAGGAATGGTTTAATCAATTACAAAAGCGGTGAGTTTAAAGTTTTGAAATAAATCCATCCACTTTATCTTTTTAATTTGTAGTCCACTGAGATTTTTAAAATTTTAGATTTGATTCTATTAAATATACAAGCAAGTCTTCTAATAATTAAAGTATAAATATAAGTACTTTATTATACTATTATTAACATTATCAGTAATTAATAAATTCAAAACTGAAAAGGTTAAATTTTTTTTCAAATAGGATTTACTAAAATCAAAATTACCTTAAAGAATTTCATACAAAGGTGTATATTATGGCTAAAAAGGAACTCTTCATCAAACGTGTATATGAAATTGTCAATGAATTAAAAATTCCTTTAATCGATGAGCGTGTTTATGAAAAAGTCGCCTTTAATACAGGTGCCGCAATCTCAAACATTACGTTCAAGTTTGAAGAAGATGAAAGTGTGATTCGGGGCTTTTTAGGGCTTGCTGAGTACTTTCATACCGTCGTGGTAAAGAAGAAGGACGAATTCTACATTCCCCACGGCGCCTTACTATTTCGATTGGTAAGCTCCTAATAAATTTCTATTTTTTTACTTTTCTTTTTTTTGATTTTATAATAATCGCTTAATTTATGTATAATATCTTAATTAGTAGAGTTATTCTAATTGCCAAAAGAACGTTTAGACTAACCAATCTATTATACCATTTTCGTTATAGTTTCCCCATTTTTGTACGGCTTTTCTCTGGGCTCGAACATTTCTTTTCGGGGCTTGTATAGCATCAAAATCAGTATATTCACAAATTCCTAATCCCCCTTCATTATTGCCAACCTCCTTGATGTAGTATTTCACTTCTTCTTCAACATCTAGAGGTGTTCCATTAATAAAGGTGCTTTGTATGTTTGAGCTCAGCCAAAATGCCAATTTTCTTTCTTGAGCATATTTTTTAAAATTTTCAACTCCGGTCATGTGAGGGCTGTCAAATTGCAAGACATCAATACCAATATCGACAAATTCTGGAATAAGACCTAGAACATCGCCGCAGGAATGAAGGAGAAAGTCCATACCTAAATCATGAGTTAAACTGACCATTTTTCTGTATGGTTCCTTAAAGAATTTTTTAAATATTCTTGGGCTTACAAACGCCGATTTTTGAGTTCCAAAATCATCTGCAATAAAAATAGAGTCTAATGAAGGGCAATATTCTTTTAATTTCTCGATCATGTCTAGAGTAAATTTAGTTACCAAATCGATTAGTTTATCTAATTTTTTTGGATATCGATTTCGCACCAAATCTATTAAAAGTTCGCTAAAACCTCTCAATTGACTACATTCATTAAAAATTCCATTAATATTTACAAGCCCTAAAAGGTATCGATCTTCTGCAATTTCTTTCCATCTTCCAGACTGTATCCTAGCATAGTGTTTGGGATCCGCCGCATCGGGAAATACATAACTGTCTAGATTATCCCATCCCTCGCCTGTACCTTCATCTTGAAAGGGTCCTTTATAGGGATGCCCCATTGTTTTGTCACCGCTTTCTGTACCAGATGATCTCCATATTACACCAAATTCATCTATACTATCATGAGGAACTTCCCACCAATTTTCAGAATAGCCCAATTTTTCTCTAATTTCTTGTTTCCAATCGTAAACATCTCTTCGATACGCAGCATTCTTAATGGTTGTATCCCCGCCAATAGGATGTGGGGGATAATTTTCTGGTTGAAAAGTAATTGGAATATGTGGCTCTATAGGATAAAAATCAGATTGTACTGTTAATCCTAAAAAAGGAATACGATCGGGTTTTGAGAATGAAAAAGCTCTTTTTACCCGTTCTGTTCTATTCATCATAGATCGTGTAATTTTTTTTAATTCTATTTTTTTAAGTAATATTTCGAACTATTTATAATTTCTAATACTTCACACAGTTGTTATTAAAAGGAAAGATGAATTTTTCATAGCTCAATATGATAAAATCTTACTATTTAAAATCGTTATATTTCGCAAAGGAAATACTTAAAAAACACAATAAAAAAATCAAAAATCTCTCAATGAGTATTGATTTTTACGAGTAAAATTTTGTAATTTTAATGAATATCGCTTTTTTAATGGTTCAAATCATGGTTGAATTGAAAACACTCAATTATAGAGTAATTGGAAGGGATGATGAATCGGTCCTTTTTAATAAATTAATTTTAAGAGGAAATTTTTTAGAATGGGACCCTAATTTAGATAGTATTGCTGATATGGATCCAGATCAGTTTCGAGCAGCATATAAAGGGCGATATGCTGATTGTTTTAAATATATTAGGCGTAATCATAATCGATTCATGGGTATTAAAACAGTAAATAAATTAATAAAAATCATGAATAAAATGAATTATTATGGTGTAATATATAAATTCACACAAATTAGAGATTTATTAGGCAATAATTTAAAGGGTTTTAGTCCTTCGATTGTTGCAAGTGGGAAAGAATTAAAGCAAGGATTAAATCGCGTAGGAAAATCTAAAGAAATTAAATATCGAATACGCAAATATTTTCGTTCTATTAATAAGCCTATGAATAATTTTGAACTTGCT
This sequence comes from Promethearchaeia archaeon, assembly GCA_029856295.1. GTDB lineage: Archaea > Asgardarchaeota > Lokiarchaeia > Sigyniarchaeales > SOKP01 > LW40-45. Next base: position 714 of record JAHQWS010000155.1, on the reverse strand, counting down.
CTAGCTTCTTTTAGAAGTAATATAAAAGAAATAAAAAAATCTTTTAAAATTAAGATTCTATCTGTCTGTAAGAGTAAAAAAGAATATGATGCCACTGAAATTTTTTGGACTTTATATTTAAACAGAAAAAATAATGTCAATGGGTATGATTTAGCTCAGAATAAGTTCTTTAATCCAATTGTTGGAGATTTGAAGGATTATCAAACTATTGATTATTATATTGGCGGTACTTTGTTTAAACATAAAGTTATTAGAGATTTATTAAATGGATATCAGTTAAAGTCATTAACTATTAAATATGGTATATTTAGAATAAAAGGAATAGACCGCCACGCAATTGTTCGAAGACTTGATAAATTCTTCTCCGAAACAGATATTTTTGCAATCAAAGCAAGTTTAATTAATCCATATTTGGATTATTGTTTAAGAAATGGTTTTTCAAAAGAGGAGGCGGTTGATTATTTGATTAAGTCTGGTTTTGGAATGTTTGACATTGAAGTTGTTAGAGAACACAATCTCTTATTCGATCTCAAACCACCATCTGCTATCAAGATGAAATATCGATTACTGAATAAATTTTTAGAGTATTTATATGGAGATTATCTTGTAGATAAACCACGTTCTTTTACAAATTATGGGTTTTATAAGAAAATCCAAGAGGATTTATACATTATCCCGTTTGTTGAAATGCTCCGGGAGTCTGGTGTCATGAAT
>JAHQWS010000154.1 GCA_029856295.1 Promethearchaeia archaeon | reverse complement strand
GAAATATGTGATATTAAAATAACTAATTTTTATTTAACCAGTCTAACTTATACGGTCTTATTTTTTTATAAAATATTATCTTTATACTAGAAAAAAATTAATGTAAAACCATTTAGTGAGATAATTTTAATTATTTTTTGTAAATCTAAAATCAGAAATTATTTATTGGAGCTAAATTATGAAAGAATTGAGCCCATCGGTATTTTATAAACGCCTGAGACATAAATATAAATATTTTCATTATATAATTATATTGATTGAGATTTAATTAAATAAAAAATAAATGTGGAAGTGATTTCTTTTGGCGGATGAAGGAGAAGAAGTAAAAAAGGCTAAAAACGTGTTTAAAGACGCATGGGATGCCCTAGATGATTTTTTTGAAGAAAAACGCTCGGATACAATTATGGAGAAAGAAGTAAAAGCTAAAAAAGGGAAAGTCGCTCTTGCTAAATTTTCTAAAAGCATGATCGGGAAAACGAATCAAATAAATTTTAGAATTTTAATAGGGCAAGAAAAGGAAATTGGTGATCATATTTATGAAGCGGTATATATGGATGATAAAAAGGAGCCTTACATTTATGAATTTGCTGTAAACAAGGGTAAACCAATAAACACTATTCTAGCAAACTTCAAGGATGATGAGTGGACCGGTTATAAAAAAGTTAAGAAATTTAAATCATTAACGAAATTTTTAGAACACGCCTATGAAAATGGGATTTTTTACGATGGAAAAAAGAAAAAGAAAGATGAAGCTTTAGATATTTTAATTAAAAAAGGGCTTAAACGATCACTTGAAGCCATTGGTGATGATTCAAAGGAAAAGTATGGGGTAGATAGTGAAACGGCAAAAAAAGTGGCAAAAGTTGTGGCGATTGCAGCAATTACGACTATTGCCTCAGCGGCATTAACTCCCGCAGCAGGGGTTGTAATCGCAGAAGTCGCAGCAGGGGGAGCACCGGTCACAGGGGAACTTGTTGGACAGGCAGCACAAGCCGCAGTAGAGGGTGTAAAAGGCTTGGCCGATCCCGCAACCATAGCAAGGAAAGCAGTTCAAAAAGCGGTAACAAAAGGTAAATCATTAAAGGACTAAAATTATTAAATTTTTATTTCTGGTTTTAATTTTTTCTAATTTATACTATTTATAGGAAATTCCTATATAATCTTAACATCATATTGTTCAAAATTAAAAATAAAAAGAAGAATTAAAAGAAAAAGACTACGCCTTTGCGTAGCTCACATTTTTATCATACCGCCGATTAGGTCCATGAGGGTTTCTTTTCGGGGTAAACCTTTCATTAACTCAGATTTGACTCGCTCGCTAAGAAGTTGCGGAGTGAATGGCTTTCCATTATTACTAATACTATTGAAAGAATGCCAACCTTGAAAAACATACACGCTGTCCCCTACAACTCTAAAAACTTCTCCAGTTATTTTTTTAGCCGCATCTGATGCTAAAAATACCACCATTGGGGCTACATTAGCAGGATCAAATATATCAAATCCAGTCTCATCTGTCTTACTCATAACCTCTGCCATTTTGGGTGTAGCATCTGTCGTAAGTCTAGTTCGAGCAACTGGTACAAGACAATTAACGTTCGCATACTTCTTTAACTCCATTGCGGCTATAACCGTAAATGCTGCGATTCCGGCTTTAGCAGCTCCGTAATTAGCCTGTCCCATATTTCCCAATAATCCTGCATCTGATGCAGTATTGATTACTCTGCCGAAATTTTTTAAATTAGGATCTTCTTTACCCATTTGTCTAAAATACGCCGAAGCATGTCGAGTCATATTAAATGTACCTTTTAAATGTACTGCCATGATAGCATCCCATTCTGCTTCGCTCATATTGAAAAGCATGCGATCTCTAAGAATACCAGCATTGTTAACCACTATATCTAATTTGCCTAATTCAGAAACAGCTTGGTCGATCATCCCTTTAGCAGCATTAAAATCAGTAACAGAATCATAGTTACTGACTGCTTTAACACCTAGCTTTTGAACTTCTGCTACAACCTGATCTGCAACCTTTGCCTCAGATCCCGATCCGTCATGAAAGGCACCTAAATCGTTTATGACTAAATTACAACCCTCTTTGGCCATAGCCAAGGCTTCTTCTCTCCCTAAACCACGGCCAGCGCCAGTTATAATGGCGACCTTACCATCTAACATTCCCATTCTTATCACTTTTAAAAAAATTTGAATTTAAATTATATCTATATATTATGGATAATTAAAAATCAATTTGTTAACTTAAAAAATTTAACATTCTTTTAACTTTAAACATAGGGAAATTAAAACAATTAAAAAAATCATATGGTGTAATCTACATAGGAATAAAATTTGAAACAAAAACTCGATTAAAAAACTTACTCTTTTAAGAATTCTGAACGTTGAATAAAAATTTAATTAAACAGTAATTGTAATTTATTGTTGTATTGCGGGTGAATCCTCTTCGGGCTTGAATCCATTTTCTATTATTATTTTAGTTGCCATCTTAGCGACGTTGGCTACTATTTTTGAGCAATAATTGACCATATCAGCTTTCATTTCTTCATTATAGGAATTTAGCTCCCAAAGCGTCCAGGTAACTGTCATCCCACTTTTTTGAACTTCAGAACATCGAGTAGACCCATATTTTTTAACATATTGAGAGTGTAAATTTTTTACAAGCCCATAGCTCTTCATGGATTTGTACATGTCTTGAAAGTCCTTGTGCTTTCTAGGAAATAAATAACCAATCACCATTGAAGCTCCGATCAGCGCGCCACAAGAACCATCACCCGTCAACCCTAATCCATTGGCCAAACCGCTGGCAGCATTAAAAACATCATCATTCCAAATCCCTAAAGCTTCGAATATCGCAGCCACAGTTGTTTGAGCACATCCAATACATTCGGATTCATACTTCTCTCCGAGCTCGAAAGCTTTTTCTGCAACATGATTATTTGATTCATTCATCTTGTTATAATTGGTTTTAACTCTTTTTAAAATTTTGTCTATTTCTTTTTAAAAAGCCCAAATATTATTATAGATTTTATCCATTTTAAATTTTTAATATCTAATACGGAAATTATTAAAAATCCAAGTCATCACAAAAATTGTCGAATATGGTCAATACTTTTACGTAGAGCTCTACCTGTAATTATTTCTACAACCAATAATCCTTCGTATTTGTATTTCTTTAGGATATTAATAATTTGTTGAAAATCAATCTTTCCAGAGCCTAATGCTGGATGAAGATCAGTTTCCTTATTCATATTATCAGCTAAGTGGATGTTTTTTACAATGTTATGAAATTTCTTCCAGTAAAGTTCATTATTCATATCACATGTCCATGCATGACTTGTATCAAATGTTAAGAAGATGTCATCGCGATTTAGATTTGATAAGAAGACTTCAATGTCCACTTCATTTGCTAACATATGTGCATCTTGAGGCATATTTTCTATGCATATAAAAACATCAAACTTAGCCGTAGCATCTAATAATTCATTGACGGCTCTAATAAGTTGCTTCTTGTTATGTTCTCTAATTGTGTTTAGTAAGAAGTGGCCTATACCAGGATGAACCACTAAAACCTTAGCGCCTATTTCTTCACAAATTTCGGCAGCGTCTACACAAGATTTAACAGATGCCCTTGAAATGTTGATATTAAAAGAACACATGGATAAATCTGTAAATGGAGCATGTATCTGTTTATTAATTGATGAGTATGAATTACATAAATCGATAAATCTTTTTTTATTTTCACTTGTATATATCTCTGGAGGATCTAAGATTACTTCAACATCTTTAATATTGTTTTTTTCTGCAAATTTAAAACATGCTTCCGTTGAAGTAATTAACAAGTCTATCATCGTTTTAGATTTCCCACGAAGGGCTTTATCTACAAGATGACCTAAAGAACTTATGCCTAATTTCATAATCTTTTCCCATATATCTTTCTGTAATAATTTATCTAAAATTTTTAAAAAAAAATAAAATTTGGAATTATTTTTTCATTTTTTCAATGAATTTTTTTCTTACCATTTTTTGTTCTTCTGTGATCTGAACTTCTTCTCTTGTAACTAAAAACATGAAAATTAGAGCTAACATTAGAAATGATGAACAGACTAAGAAAAAATAGGTAAATCCCACTAATTCAACAATCGCGCCGACGATACCTGGCCCTAAGATTGCTGCCGTATACATAAAGAAATAGTATACTCCTGTATAAGTACCTATTTTTTTTTCTGAAGGTGCTAAACTCCATAATGTCACTAACGTATTGATGTTAACTAACGCGTATCCAACTCCAATTAGAATTAAAACTATGTAAAGAACTGCAGCTCCTTGGATAAGAAATGCTAAAAGCATTGCTATTATGAATATTACTAATCCAATTTTTATCATTAATCTTCTTCCATATTTTTCTGCCAAAATTGCTGAAGGAAGCGCCATAATTAGAAATACTATCGAAGCATATAAAAGCATACCACCGGCGGCACCTCTCGTCATACCTAAAACTTCTGTACCGTATATAGTAAAGAGGGCTCTAAAACCTTCATAGCCGATATAAACACTGAAAATGGCTAATAAAATTAAAAGCGTACTCTTATCTTTTTCAGATGCAATATCTTTTAAACTTTCGATTAAACCTGGTCTTACTATGTCTTCTTCGCTCTCTGCACATTCTTCTTTATCCATTTCTAAACATAATTGATACGCATACGCATCTTTTTCTTTTACCGTTAAAAAGCCAATAATGAGTGTTATTATCATAATAACTGAAACTATAATGAATGCTAATTGTAAACTGACATCGACAATAAGAAGACTTATTAATGCGGCAAAAATAGCTCCAACCCCTCCCATAAGGTTAAGAATCGCATTTGCTTTGCCTCGGTTTTCTGATTTAATAAAGTCTGGAATAAGAGCTACTTGTTGAGTCCTATAGAAACACATTGCTATCATAAAACAGAAAATAAACAATAGTAATGTAAAAAGTGATGTTTCAAAAGCTATAAGAGCAAAAAATATTGCTGCAATAGGAACTCCGATAATTAGATATGGCATCCTCCTCCCTAAACGAGATCTAGTGTTATCTGATTTATTGCCCATAATTGGCTGGATTATTAATCCAAGTAGATTATCTAAGCCTAAAATAAGCCCAACGAGAGCCAAAGACCCTAAATAAAAGTATAGACTGATGGATACTTGGCTGTCATACATCTCCCATGCGAGTATTGTAGGAAAGAACATTAGACCTATTAGAAATGTATTTTTCAAATCAAATCTTTCTTTTTCTTCATTTTCTGACATTCTTACTTCTCAAAGCTGATTTTTTTATTAATTAATTTAATTCTTAATTTACCATTTTCATCTATTATTATTTATAGTTTTATCTTTTATTACCAAAATTGATTGGTTAAGTTTTTAAAATATAAGAGATGGCTAGCGCAATTACAATCGGAAGCCCCGAAACCTCCAACAAAACCATCCGAAATCCCCCTTAATTCTTGGGCGATGATGCATTCCATTTTTTGAGAATTAGGAATTAAATTTATTTTTATTATTTGAGATTTTTCATTATGGAGTAAATAATCTATATGCCAATGAACCTTTTTTTTTTCCGGAGGCGATACATGTCTTTTAACACGATTAATAAGTGTTGCTGAACCAGAAACTCCCATTGCTGATCCTACATAAAAATAATAGCCTCTTTTAAATAGAATTATTCCTAATGAACCAACTGATATTTTAACATCTTCCGGGATAAATATTATTAATATATATGTTCCTTTCATTTAGGAAAGAAAATAATAAGTAATCAATAAATTGAATAAAGTTAGGTTTTTTATTTACTTTTTCAATTCAATGATTTTGCTTCTAAGTATTAGTATAATCAAGACTAATTGGAAACCAATTAAAAGATATAAAGTGAGGTCTATAAAAAAACTAGCATACACAGGCATTCCTAACCAAGATTTAATCCAACACTTAGAACTCCCATTAGTATAGAATAAACAACTTGCTACTGAAAGATATACAAGAT
>JAHQWS010000153.1 GCA_029856295.1 Promethearchaeia archaeon | reverse complement strand
ACATTATCTTATGGCCTTCCCGAGCTTTTTTACCCCATTCTGGTTTTTTTCTGCGATTTTGCTCAATATATCGATACCCAAAAAGATCAAAATATTTTATGCCACTTGAGAATTTTTTTATAGGGTATTCGACATCATCTATTTTAACGCTTTTTTTTCCCTCAAATATCGCAGTATATATTTTTAACCCGCTATCTTTTAAAGTTTCCATATCTACAGTGCCTAGTTCTTATTATTTTTAATCTCAAATATTATTATGTCTACAATATAAGATAAATACATATGAAAAACAGGATGCTAAAAAAATTATAACAAATTTAATGATTTTTGTCTTAATTTATTAAATAATTGCCCTCTAATTCTTTACAACTGTCTGATATCTCGCCTAAAAGTTTTGCAGCTTCATCAAAAGTGCCATTTTGACGAAATATTTTTGCCTCTTCCATTTCAAGCATTAAATCTAAAAACGGTTTAAAGAGCGCCAGGATCTCATATACATTATTTAAGATAGTTTTCACAAGGACAATTTTTTTATTTATTTCAATAATTAAAATATTTTTCACCCTTTAAAACAGATAAAGACTTTCTAATTAAAAATTTTCTATTAAATTTATAACCTTTTTTATCTTATCTTTAAACGTAGAAAAAGCCTCAATAATTTTAAGAATAAATAATCTGATTCCTTACTTAAGAATATAAATTTTAATAGCATGCTAGATATAATATTAATTCAACAAAATAAGTCCGGATTAAGCTTATTAGAGTACCGGCAAGAACATACAAAAATCAAAATCGAACATGCAGACATTTTTAGCGGGTTTCTTAAAGCAATTCAGAGCATTTCTCAGGAAATAGATATAGGAACTCCTGTTTTAATTTCTACTGAAGGATCGAAAGGGCATAATTGCATTATTGTCCCAAAATCCCCGATTAATGTTATATTACTTGTAGATCAAGACGACCCGATTGATCTTTGGAGGGAGCAGGGATTAGTAATTGCTGAAAAATTTATTGCGCAATTCGGTGCAACCGTAGATTCTTATAATGTAACTAAATTTAAGGAGTTTCTTCCTACTATAAAAGAGATGTGTTCGACTCACGAATATTGTACTTAATTAATTAAATTTTGATATTCTCCCCTATTTAACCTTTCTAATGAACTTAGGATGAATATAATCCGCAAGATACATATCCCCTGATTTGTAAAACTTGATTCCCTCCTTTCGTGCGGATTGAACATCAATTAGTATAATTATAGGATTACTAAATGTGCGTTTTCCAACCATAATTGCGGTTTCCACATTCTCCGATAAATGAACATATTGGCGTTTTTTTCTAATTAATCCCTCTGTTTTTATTACATTATAAGCTTTCGGATTTGTTCCATGATATAGGGCTGAGGGTAAATCTACTGCCAAGGTCATTATAATTTTATCATCTATACTATGCCCATAAAATGTTCTAATTTTAGAATTTTCAATTTCAAATCTCCTCTTTTCAGATTGTTCAATAATCTCTTCAATAGTATATCTAGTAACCTTAAAATTTTTGAATCTATGATTTAGTACCTTTAAAACTTCATTTAAATCAGCAAATCCATTAGAATCGAGTTCTAGACCTACTTTATTAGGTCCATGTCGTAAAATAAAAGATAAAAATTTAGAAATTTTGATATATAATTTATTCAAAACTCCATCCTCTTAAATCAAATTCAGGGACAATTAGATCTTTTCGATAATTGTAGCCACACCTTGTCCGCCACCTACGCATGCTGTAGCAAGACCGAGCTTTCCTCCCTCTGCCTGTAGAATTTGAGCGAGTGTTCCAATCAACCTTACACCTGTCACTCCCAAAGGATGTCCAAGAGCAATCGCCCCTCCTTTTACATTTATTTTTCCAGCGGGGATGTTTAGCATTTTCATGGCGTACAGGGGTACGATTGCGAAAGCCTCATTGATTTCCCAAAAATCTATATCCTCGACACCTAATCCCGCTTGTTTAAGAGCTTTCTTACTTGCAGGTACTGGTCCTTTTCCCATGACACCAGGATTCACACCTGCCCAACCAATCGATCTGATGTTTACCATTGGTTTTATTCCTAACTCGTCTGCTCGGGTTCTTGACATAAGCACGGCACAGCCTGCTCCACCATTTAAAGGGGAACTATTTCCCGCTGTAATTTGAGGTTCTTTATTAATACCAGTTGATACTACACGGAGATTACCCATAACTTCCAATGTTGTTCCTCCGCGCATCGATTGGTCGTATTTAATTAACTTTTTACTGCCATCTGGGAGAGTGCCTTCAATTGGAAGTATTTCACCATCAAAAAATCCATCATCTCGCGCTTGAATAGCTCTTTCATGAGATCTTAAACTCCACTGATCCATATTTTCACGTGTTATATCTGGATTTTGCTCCCATAATTGTTGAGCTGTCTGAAGCATAGAAAATCCAGTTGTCAAATCATACTTCGCATGATTTGGAAATTTTTCATTATCTCCTAATTCTGTATGACGCATTGTTAAATCGGTTCCACGAGGAATTCGTGTCATATGTTCCATTCCACACGCGAGGACAATTTCAGAATTGCTGGTCATTATTTCCATTGCCCCTATATGAACACTTGACATACTAGATCCACATTGGCGGTCTACACCCATGGCAGCAGCCGTGATGGGAAGCTCACCTAAAAATACTGGATGTCTTCCTCCATAGAGAAAATTTTCTTTAACCTGGTTTGCACATCCAGTAATAACTTCATCAATATCCGAAGAATCAAACTTAGCCCTCGAAATAATTTCTTTTATTACCATAGATAATAATACATCCGCAGGAATTTCATGAAATACATCCCTTTCGGGCTGATCGGGGCGGCTTCGAGATATGGGAGTCCGTAAATAATCGATAATTACAACTTCTTTTAATTCTGGCATTTTTATCTCTTAAACAATTTTATTTTCCAATAAACTCAGGTTCTTTTTTTTCGATTATTGCGAATACACCTATTTTATAATCTTCTGATTCAGCTGATTTTATTTGCATCTGTCTTTCATTTTCGAGTTGCTCGCCAAAAGGAGTGCTAAGCGCATCAAAAAATAACTTTTTCGTTCTTGCGTAAGTTAAAGTAGGACCTTTCGCAAATCTTTCTGCCCATTCTAATGAGATTTCTTCTAACTTCTCTGGTGGAACAATTTCATTAATAAAACCGAGTTTTTTCATTTCTTCTGCTGAATATGTGTCTCCAAAAAATGACATCTGTACTGCCTGCTGCCATGTGAGCTGATGGCTTAACAAAATCGATCCTGCAAATCCGGGAATTAAGGCAAGTTTACAAAAAGATTGTCTAAATTTTGCATGTTCTGAAGCAATAATAACATCACATGAAAGCGCTAAATTCATCCCTGCTCCCACAGCCCAACCATTCACAGCTCCTATAACTGGTTTTGGGTATAGACGCAAAAATCTTGCAATGTAATAAAGATCTTTAGTCAAATCATCCATTAATCGACCGGGGGTTCCATTTTCAATGCTAGATTTGAATTCTTTAATATTGCCTCCCGCAGAGAATGATTTTCCTGTACCTGTAAGTATAATGCATCTGACCTCGCTGTTATCTTTTAGATCTTTTAACACTTCTAATAATTGTTTCGCAGTTTCTCTACTCAGTGCGTTAAAATTATCCGGATCAATAAATTTTATCGTCGCTATCTTATCCTTCATTGCTAACTCAATTTTTTTTTTCATATTTTAAATCTCCAATTTTTCTTTTCTTCTTTCTTTTAAATATTTTGTAATTAGGAATATTATCAAATTTGTTTATTTTCCCCACATTCTAACCATTTCTCTTGAAATAAGATATTTTAAAATTTCAACGGTTCCAGCAGAAATTTGGCCTATTTTAGAATCCCGATAATACCGTTCCAATGGATATTCTTCTGAATATCCAATTCCGCCTAATATTTGGATCGCTTCTTGAGCAGTTCTTACCGCCGCATCTGCTAAGCGAAATTTGACTCCTGCAACTTGCACTCTACAATTGTAACCATTATCAAGCATTCTCGCTATTTGTGCCATTGCAATCCGGTATAATTCAATATCTGAAAACATTTCACTAAGTTTAAATGATATCCCCTCAAATGAATAAAGTGTCCTTTTGAATTGTTCACGCTTATGTGAATACTTATATGCTACTTCAAATGCACTTCTTGCCAATCCGAGATATTGAGATGCTGTAAAAGTTCTCTCTCCATCAAGACCGAATAATAATACTTCTAATCCCTCATTTTCTTTATGAAGTATATTTTCAGCAGGTATTTTACAATTATTAAATTTTAAATATGAGTTAGGCATTCCTCTGCGTCCCATATGTTTATAATCCTTTATTACTTCAAATCCAGGAGTATCTGTTTCAAAAATAAATGCAGTCATGCCCTGATGCTTCTTAACTTGATCATTTGTTATAGCATATAAACAAATATAATCAGCTACACTACCATTCGTTATGAAGCATTTCTCTCCGTTAAGAATATAATGATCATCTTCTTTCTTAGCTCTTAATTTCATTCCACCAATTGCATCAGATCCTCCCGTTGGTTCAGTGATCCCTATCGCACCTATTTTTGTACCATTAGCAATTCCCGAAAGGTACTTTTCTTTCTGTTCAGGCGTCCCAAATTCTATAATAGGACCTGCAAATAAACATGAAGACGCTCCAAATATACTTGCAATCGCATAACTGAAAGCTGATAATTCTTCACCAAAAATACATCTATATATAACTCCTTTACCCTGACCTCCTGCGTTTCTCGGAAGGATAATATCTAAATAAGGCATTTTTTTTAAAGTTTCCACTGCTAATTCTTTATTTCTTTCTCTATCAATTTTTTCGATTACTGGGTCAACATTATCCTTACACCAATTACGTACTTCCATTCGAAAATCATTTTCCTCTTTAGTAAAATAATGCAATCTATCAGGCATACAAGAATACCCGAATTCTAAATTTAAATCTTCAAAATCAACATGGCCTCCCAATTTAATCACTCATTATTTTATGTGTAGTAATGATAATTTTTTTAAATGTAATGTATAATAGGACTGGACGATATTTAAGATTCATTAGAAATTATTCTTCTGATGATAAATGAAATAAATCTCGTTATTAATAGAATCCTCTAAACGATGCAAGAACAGTAGATTTTAAGAATTTCACGAGAAGACTAAGATCATGCGAAGCTCGCGAACTATTTAAAGAGATCTTCGAGAAGAGAAAACCCGACCTTTTAAAATTCAAATAATTTATAGAGACAAAAAAGACTTTTAAATATTTGATGTGTATTAAATCTTATATTACTATTTTTTTAGTTAAAGAGAGAGTAAAATGCAATTATATTATATTGATGATAATGGAGATTTAATAAAGTTAAATAAATTAGACTTTATAGATTGTGATGTTTATATTGTTGATGACAATAAAAACGTTTTTATTTGGGTAGGTCTCAATGTTCCTCAAAATAAAAAGGATTTTACAGCAGAACTCGCAAGAAAATTAGAAATCGAACGTAGAAATGAAGCAAAAATTCTGATCATGAAACAGGGGCGAGAGTATGGCTCTTTTTTAGTGATGATGGATGATTTAAAAAAAGGATTATTACCTGGAGTTACTATTGAACGACGACCTGAATTAGAACTAGAAAAACCATCAGAACCTATAGAATCTGAAGCAACCACAAAACCTAACGATGAAATAGCACCTGGAATAGAAAAAAATATAAAAGGATGGTTAGAACAACTTAAAAATCATAGAAAGTTGGAATCAGTTGTAATAATACCAGAACAAGAAGAAATTGGATTAGAGATTCAAATAAGAGAAGCGGCATATTACCTTTCTTTAGAAAATTATTCTTATAATGATTTATGCTGGATGCTGGCAGAAAAGATTTTAAAATACACTGTTCGAATGGCATCCATAGAGGATACAAAGAAAAAGGCAGAACAAGTATTTAGATCTTCGTGTACCTATGATGAGCTATGTTGGTTA
>JAHQWS010000152.1 GCA_029856295.1 Promethearchaeia archaeon | reverse complement strand
GATTAAATACTACTCAACCGGCCAAGCGTTTCGAGATCTTTCAATCGAAATGAACATGACTTTAGAAAAATTTACCAATTACGTTGAAGAACATCCTGAAATTGATAATAAACTCGATAATAAAGTGATAGACGTTGCGAAAGAAGGAAATATAATAGTTGATAGTCAATTGAGCGGGTATCTCCTTAAAGATATCGCAGATATTAGAATACACCTTACATGTCCATTGAAAACCCGTGTAAAACGAATGGCCTTAAGAGATAATAAATCATTTCAAGATAGTATGAAAGAAACAATTTTAAGGGAAAAATCTGAACTGGAACGATTTAAACGCCTCTATAATATTGACTTGAGCGATGCAAAAAAAATAAAAGAAATTCACGACGTAATTCTCACAACTGAGGGGCTAACTATCGATGAAGTCTTAAAAAATCTACTTGATATTATCAAAGGTAAATATTAAAAAAAATCTTGATTTGTGAAAATCATAAAAAATTTATTCTTGGTTTTATTTCTTTGATCTAACTTAGATTGTTTATCTTTACTGGATTTAAAAACAAACCCAGTAATAGTAAATTTACTAAAAATAATTTGGTGACGAATTATGAGTGTGTACGATATAGGAAGGTTATGTATCAAAACTATGGGAAGAGAAGCAGGATACTACTGCGTTATTGTGGATGTTATCGATAAAAATTATTTACTTGTTGATGGTTTACAAGTTCGAAGAAGAAGAGTTAATTATAATCACATCGAACCAACAACAGATGTCATAGATATTCAAAAAGGCGCTGATCACAACGCAGTTGAAGCCGCTATTACAAAAGCTAAAAAAACTAAATTAATGAATCAACCTGTCTCAATCCCTATAAAATGACTTAAATAGAATATTTTCTATAATTTCATTAAACTTTTATTTTTTTATTTATTAAGCAACGGTAGCCTAGCCTGGTAAGGCGCCAGCTTGGAGCGGAAAATTGTCCCAGAAAGCTGGTGTGCTTCGCACTCGGGGGTTCGAAAGTTTCCAATTTTATTGGAAAACGAAATTCCCTCCCGTTGCGCTCTTAAATTAAATAGACTTATTTCCAAAAAGGAATTTCTTTAAAAGATTAAAGTAAAGTAATGAAAAAAAATCTTGTTCTAATTTAATTAATTCGTCTATGTAGGATTTGGAATAGTTAATTCCTCAATGTGGTAATATAGGATTTCACTCCCATAAAAATTACCGTTATCCATATTCCCTAATATTAATTGAAAAACCTTATTTATGTGGTTTTTCTTAATTTTTTTCTTACATTTATTACACCTTACCATTGCAATTCAACTAGATAATTTATTTAGAGGAGTAACAATGTTTTTAAAAATGCATATTAAAACCTAACTGAGATTTTTACATTTCTATTATTCACTTTAAGAGTTTTTATCAAGATAAAAAAAATCGAAAAAACCCCCCAGTTATCATTTATGAATTAAGAGAAAAAAGATTATAAATGAAATTAGTAAAGATTTTAAAAAATTCTCAGAAACACTTCCTTAAGATATTACAAAGATCCCTTTCAAGTGTTGAAAATCTTTTTGGATGCTCTATAATACGACCAATATTCTCATTATCTTTGAAAATAAAGAACGTGGGAATAGCAATTAAATTAAATTTAGGATCAACTGCTTCTGGGGGAGAATGTCTTTTATCCCATAAAATCTCACCTTCCTTTCGAAATGCATTAACTTTTATCCCGTATAAAGTTTTCATTTCAATGTACTCTGTCCCTAATTCTTTTACTATTTTTGTCATATGTGGTACCTGTTCTGCGCAATCATGACACCATTTCGCTCCCATTGCCAAGATTTTCAATTCTATATGCTTTTTCGCAATAAATTCTTTAATATGTTCGAGATGCTTCGTCTTTGGTTTATAATTCTCATAATTTTTAATGATTTCTGTCTTTTCTTTAAAAATATTTAAATAATCATCAATAGACATCGTCTCTGATTTAATGTCTGACCAGTTTAAATCCATTTGTATCCCCCATTTCTTAAAAGAGGTACTCTTAAATAATTCTGGTGATTTAAAAACAAATTGAAAATAAAAATTTATTGTCTATAAAATAGATAATGTGGAAAAAAGTGATTAGATTATTTTATTCATTGTTCATTGTTGACTAAACATCTGGAAACTCCGCCCCTGCGGTTTGTTGTCCTGTAAACATTTGTTCCATTCCACCAGAGGCTTGAGTTTGTAATCCTAATATTCTCTGAAGTAATGTATTAGTACCTAATGAACATACAAAATACCATGCCGTAAAATTAATCCAAGCAGCGTTACCAATCCATAGACTTTCATCCGCCATTCCCATACCAATTGGCCATTGTAAGAGACCATAAAATAAAGGATTCATCGGTGTGGCTGCAACGGGATCATTCGCATAAATTCCTCTAAGAACCGCAAAAATAATAATCATTGGTAAAAAGGTAAATAAGGTGGGTTTCATTCTGTCCATCGCCATGCCCTGTTGCGATTTTTTCAGCATTATATCTCTTCTCTCCCATTTTTTACGAGCCTTATGGTATCTTTCAACATCTACCTTTGCAATTTCAATGATCTTTTTCTTCTCTTCATTATGAGCTTTTATCTGCTTCTGTTTTCTCTCCATTTCCTTCGTATCAATTAATAACTTAGTAAGTAAAACACTTGCGATAGAGATTATTATAGATAATAAAATAATAAACCACATTGAGCCTGGAGGAGTATTCATCCAACCTGAATCTTGTAAGACCATTAATAAACCCATACGATAAACCTTCAACTATTTATGAATTTTAACAACTTTATGTGTTATTATATTAACTTTAACTTAATAAATTTTTTACACTTTTTTAAAAGTGTTTGGATTCCAAAACCAAGTATTCATTCTAAGAATGATTATGATTCTCCAGCAGTTCAAGATTTCATTATTGAAAAATGGATTTTAAAAAAGGAAAAAATAATTTAATCCAATCCAAGAAATCCACGCATGCTGGGGTACTGTTCTGCAGCGACTTCCTTACTTATTGTTTCAGCATATTGGTGCACAATTCCTATAGCAATTAGGAGCCCCGTACCCGAAGTCAACGCTCCAAGGCTGTCCGCCATGAAGCTTAGCAGTGCGATGATAATTCCGTTAAGTACGATAAGAGTGGGAATGTATCTTTTGAGGATTCTTTCAACAATCTTTGAAGAACTTCTGAATCCGGGCACCTGCATTCCTGAATCAATAATTTGTTGTGCGATATCTCTGGGCGCGAGTCCTGATACATCCACCCAGACTTTCCCGAGCGAAATACAAAGAACTATAAATATTAGCAGATATATGACCGCTCGTAACGGGTCATCAATTAATGCTTCAATGCCTTGCGGCGGTGAGAGGATATAGATTAAGCCTGAAGAGGGAATAAGATACCCTCCCGTGCCCTCTCCTGTACTTTGATATTCAAAAGTTCCAATTAAGTCGAGCCAAAAGTCATACCCTTGACCTCGCAATCCTGATTCGGGGCCTGCTATGATCTGACCAAAGAATAGTATGTTGGCGTACAACGCGTTAACTAAAATAACTGGAATATTAGAAACATAGAGAAGCTTCATCGGATATTTGCCTTTGAAGCCTCGATAGCCCTTATATTGCAACGGTATCTCCACACGGGTCCCCTCGAACCAAACTACAATTACAAATATGATAATCGTGGTCATTAATCCTAAGATAGACGGCAATTGTCCCCGAACCCAGAGATCCTGAATGTTCGTGTCAGCATCATCATCAAATAGTACATAAAATATGGCAATAATTATACCTCTTGGCAAGCGAGCCTCATCAGGAGCCTCAATAAAGCTAAACGTATTCCAAAAGATTTGACCTGCCACACCTGCAGCGATAAACAAAGAAACTCCACTGCCGAGCCCCCATCCTTTCTGAAGTAGCTCATCAAGCAGGACAATTATGACCCCGGCGAACATTAATTGGAGAAAGATGAGAACCATATTTTCTAGTCCTAAAATCTCAGGAGGTCCAAATGCCCCTCCAAGCATATAGGCAATCGCGTTAAAAGCTGTTAGGAAAATTGCCACGACTTTTTGAGTTCCACTGAACATTGACCGGTCATAGGGGTCGCTCATATCAACATTAATCATTTTGGAACCAAGCAATAACTGCATGATTAATCCAGAAGTCACAATTGGTCCGATTCCCAATTCTGTTAAAGTTCCTCTCTGACTTGCCAGAATTACTCTTAGCCAATAGAAATAATCTGTTGATTCTTGGAGATCAACACCATATAAAGGGATATTGGACATAATCAAATAAATTACTAGTACAATGGCAGTCCATACAAATTTTTCTTTGAATGAAACTTCTCTCTGCGGATTTCTGATTTCCGGCATAACTCTAACAAACGGAGAGAAGAACTTAAGAAAATTACTCGGCATTTAAATCAATTAATTGATTGTTAAATATTTCAAATTTATATAAAGAATTTAGATTATAAAAAAAAGATTATGATTTTTAAAATGTACTAAGTAAGACAATAAATTACTACTATGAAATTACTATGAAATATCAGCTAAAATTTTTTGATCCTTTTTGGTCTATTAGAACCATCTCTCTTTTTAAAATATGGACGTTTCAACATGAATTTTGAATAAATTATATAAGTTAGAATATTTAATATTAAAATTACTACGTATTTTATTCAAAATTGAAATAACAAGGTCTTAAAAATGAATGAATCCGAAATTGAAGTAAAGCACTCCAAACTTGTCTATTTTTCGAACGGGTTTGGACGTTTCAATGATGAGTTTTTAACCATGGCGTTTGGAGCATATGTGTTCTTTTTTTATGAAACTGAAATTAAATTAAATGTGTGGTTAATTGGACTTGGATTTATTATATTCGCTATATATAATGCGATTAATGATCCCGTTATTGGCTATTTAACAGATCGACCATTTAAGTTTACTAAGAAATGGGGACGGCGCTTTCCATTTATCCTTTTTGGAGGGATTCCTTGGATAATTTGTTATATTCTATTGTTTACTCCCCCAAATCAGGATCCGGTAAAAGGAGCTTTGTTAATATTTTTGTGGTTATTACTCGCAACATGTTTGTATGATACATTCCAATCAATTTATATGGTCAACTTCTATGCTTTGTTCCCGGATAAATTCCGTTCGGTCAAGGAACGCAGAACAGCTGCAGGATTAGGTATTATGATTTCCGTTTTTGGAATAGTATTAGGGGCTATTATACCACCTTTATTTATAACATTTGGGGATATAAGCTCTTATTTCATTCAGGCTATTATAGTCATAATCATAGGTATGATAGCTTTAACACTGGCAATCCCCGGCGTTCGAGATGATCAAATAAACGTTGATCTTTATCTTGTGAAAGCTCTAGAAGAACCTAAGAGAGACCCATTTTTCAAGACGATGAAAACACAGATCAAGCAAAAAAATTTTGTAGCATACTTTATCGCGTTTGTATTCTATTCTTCCATGACCACCTGTATGATTGCTTCTATTCCTTATTTAGTGCGATATATTTTTAGAATGGAAGCTGAGGCCATATCATTAGTAATGATAGGGTTTCTTATCGGCTCGTTAATCTCATTCCCGGTATGGATAGTTATTGGACAAAAAATTAATGACAACCGAAAAACGATTATATTTGCAGGGGCAGTAATGACCATAGTTACGGCACCACTCATTTTTATTACTGATTATTATCTGTTTGTATTTGCAATTCTTATATGGGGTTTTGGTCTCGGAGGGTTTTGGATATTGCTGGATCCGGTATTAGGGGATGTAATCGATGAGCAAGTAGTAAGAACAGGGAAAAGATCAGAAGGAATAACATACGGAGTAAGGGCCTTCTTTGGTCGCTTCTCTTTAGTTGCTCAGGCATTAACTTTTGCAATTATACATACCCTCACAGGATTCAATGAAAACGTAGAAGTCCAATCTGCCGAAGCCATCTGGGGAATTCAACTCCATCTTGCGTTAATTCCAATGATCTTCATACTCATATCAACTTTGACCTTTTGGAAATTATATGACC
>JAHQWS010000151.1 GCA_029856295.1 Promethearchaeia archaeon | reverse complement strand
GTATCATATAAACACATTGTTATTAAGAACCAAAAAAATACAGGCCAATTATCATTTGGATTCGTCGTTGGATCCCACTCAGACGGTACCATAAAAATTAGCAAGAATGTAATTAACCATGGGAAAGCACCGATTATTATCCACGGAAATCGTCTTATATTCCACTTTTTCTCCCAAGGCATGTGGAGTCTTTCCGATAAATAACCAATGAGCGGATCATTGATAGCGTTCCAAATTGAATATAAAACAAAAGCAAAAGCAGCCAATATTACATCTAAACCTATCACTACCTCGTAAAAGAAGAAGACCATGAAACCAAACGCTTGGGCAACCCAATTCCCAAAAAGTTCTCTACATCCATAACTGGCCATGATAAATTTAGAATGTCCATAAGCTTCCCTTTCATTTATTTCAGTCATATCAATTTTACTCCTAATATCCCTTTATAAAATATCTGAGTTTTTTGCTTACAAAATAAAATTTATATATCTTTTAAATTTTTTAAATATTTTTTATCTTTATAAATATTTCTTTCAAATTCAGTAATTTTTAGGTGTTAAATTGTGAAAATTGTAATGTTTGCACCCCATCCGGATGATGAGTGCTATGGAGCGGGGGGATCAATTTTAAAATGGCTTGAAGAAGGACATGAGGTTCATATTATTTGGTTTACAGATGGGAGAGCTGGTTATAGAAAAGCGAGAGAGTTAGGTGAACTTGAAGATCGTGAAGCAACTAGAATAACTGAAAAAGAATTAGCAAGAAGAAGAGTGGCAGAAGCAGATGCCGCAGGTGAATTTTTGGGTATAAAAAAAGAAAATAGGCATTTTTTGAAGTTCTATGATCAAGAATTAACTAACCACATAAATGATGCCGTAGAGAAAATTAAAGATATTGTTAAGGATGCAAATAGATTTGTGATTCCAAGTGCTAAGAATAATCATCCTGACCATCAAGCTACTCATGATATAGCAATAATAGTAGCTGAAAAGCTCAATTTATTTAATATCGAATTTTATGTTTTTGCGCTGTATAATCCTTTAGAAGCTCAAGGTGAAAACTTAGTAAAAATCAGAATTGGAAACCTTAGGTTTAAAGTATATGATGCATTGAAACTTCACAAATCTGAATTTTACACTAAAGATATGAATTGGCAAAGTTTAGCTATGAGAGATAGAAGAAGAGAGCGATTTGGGCTCTATAAGCTGAAAGATAAAGGAAAGTTTTATAATTTTTGATCTCATTACTAGGGGATATTAGAACATATGTCACCGAAATTAAAGATAATCATTTTTGCTCCACATCCCGATGATGAGTGCTATAGTTGTGGAGGATCAATTCTAAAATGGCTCGAAGAAGGACATGAAATTCATATAATTTGGTTTACTGATGGACGAGCGGGCTATCGGGCGGCTAAGGAAAGGGATGATCTTGAAGATTGTGATGCCACAAATATTGATGAGGATGAACTTACCAAAATAAGAATAGCTGAAGCTGATAATGCGGCTGAATTCCTAGGTATTAAAAAAGAGAATAGACATTTTTTAAAATTCTATGATCAAGAATTAAAGAACCACATTAAAGAAGCTGTTGTAAAAATAAGAAGTATTGTGAAAGACGCTGATCGGTTTATAATTCCAAGTGCAAATAATAATCATCCTGACCATCAAGCTACTTATGAGATAGCGATAAAAATAGCCGAAGAACAAAATCTTTATCATATTGATTTCTATGTATATGCTCTCTATAATACTTTAAAGGCAGGAAATCATCTGTTAGTAACTAAAATTGGAGATTTAAGATTAAAAGTTTATGAAGCTGTTAAGTTGCATAAATCATTATTCCATATAAAAAGCAATGAATTAGAAGTTAGAGCACTAAAATCAAGACGAAAGGATAGGTTTGGGGTTTATAAATTGCATGAGAAAGGGACCTATTATAATTTTTAATTTTAAAAGATTCATTATTGAAATTTTTTAAATTATACAGTTATAAATGATCAGCACATAATTTTATTTTGATGATCATTGATTGATGAAAAACAAATAACTGACGCGGCAAACATTATTAAAGAATCTAATTATATTGTCGTTTTTACGGGGGCGGGTATTTCAACAGAATCAGGAATTGATGATTTTCGAAGTGAAGGAGGGCTGTGGAGCCGATATGACCCTGCCATATATGCAAGTTATCATTATTTTTTAGACGACCCATCTAAATTTTGGGAAATGAACCGGTCATTAGAAGATCTTGTGGCTAATGCTGAGCCAAACCCGGCTCATTATGCCATAGCAGAATTAGAAGAACTGGGAAAAGTAAAAGCGATAATAACTCAAAATGTAGATATGCTCCATCAAAAGGCGGGAAGTGGTAAATATGATGCCAAAATTTTTGAGCTTCACGGACAATTTGGCACTTTAGAATGTATAAAATGCAGGAAGGAGTTCCATTATGAGGAAATCGATACAAAAAGCGTTAAATATCCTGTATGTGATTGCTCAGGTTTTATTAAACCAAAAGTAGTCCTATTTGGAGAATCCTTACCTATAGGTGTTATGGAAGGTGCAATGAATGCATGTAGAGAATGTGATTGTTTTTTAATGGTGGGGAGTTCTTTAGTGGTATCCCCAGCAAATTTCATGCCAAGTATAGCCAAACAATATGGAGCAAGGATTCTTTTTATAAATAAAGAAAGTACTGTTATGGATAATATTGCTGACATTTTTCTACGGGGGAGTGCTAGCGAAATTTTTACGGCTTTAATGAAGAAAATTAATACATAAGTAATAATGGAAATTATTTTAAAAGAGTTTATAGAAAAACGATTGCTATTTTTATTCAGACTTTTTTATTTGTCTGTATTCTTTAGTTATTAAAAATCGAACAATTTCAGTAAGATTTTTTATTCCATGATAATCTTTAATAGCTTCTAGTCTGTCAAAAATCTCTTTTTCAAGAGTAACATGCAATTCGTGCATATCTTTGTTTTTTTCATTAGACATTAAATATATTTTAAAATTGGCTCTTAAATAAGTTTATCAAATGTCAATTTATCATCCTAATCTTGTCATTACTTAGGAATTTAATTGCTTTATTTTTGTAATTCTTTAGTGCAAAAAAAGGATAGATTTATATACTACTTTATTCAAATATATCTGGCAACAATAACCCATCTATAATACTTTAGAAACTCTTTAAAATTTATTTACAACCTGAACAAATCCTAATAAGTTAGACGTCTCTTGTTTAAAAATTAATTTAGCGTTATCGATAATTAGAGTTGGCTATTCTGTTTGATGGGAAGAGTTTTGCATACATATTTATAATCAATTGAAATAATAAATTGAATATTTTTGAGGTTGTTGAAAAAATGAATGATATAGGGTTAGCAATATTTATGCTTATTGGAGGAATAGCTGCAATTATATATTGTGCTAATGTAGCTGTTAAAAATTCACTAATTCTAGCATCTGCGCTAGGTATTTCTAATTTGGTAATTGGGATTTCATTGGTATCGATAGGTACCGATATCCCTGAGATTGTTAATTCTATAATTTCATGTGCTTTAGGTCACGGAGATATAGATGTCGGAGATTCTGTGGGTTCTGATTTAGCTCAATTGACTTTAGTTTTTGGACTTCTACCAATTCTATGTGGGACAATAATCAAGATTGGCAGAAAAGAAATGTTAATAATTGGTGGTTGTGAAATATTATCACTTATATTAATATTTACTGTTGTCGAAAAAGGATATTTTACAAGGCTTGATGCGATATTTATGATTTGCAGCTTTATAGTCTATTTAATGGTAATTTATAATGTTACTAAAAGTGATCTCTTAGAAAAAGTAGATATGATGGACTTAACGGAGAAATTTAGAAGTAAAAAATATCATTTAACTTTAGCTGTATTAGGCTTTATTGGGGTAGCTATTAGTTCTTATGTAATAATCACATCGATTATCTCCCTCTCAAGTGCTTTGGGTGTTCACGAATATATTATAGCCTTTTTTATTCTTGGAATAGGCACTTCTCTTCCCGAGTTAGCCGTGGATGTGAATGCGGTAAAGAAAAAGCAGTATGATCTCGCGATTGGTGACATCATTGGTAGTTGCATCGTGGACTCGACTATATCCATAGCAATAGGACAATTATTATTTCCACAAAAGGTTACACCGGAGCTTGCCTTACCTACCATTCTTTATACAATTTGCATTTCAATTGTAGTTATTACTATTGTAGGAATTCGAGAAAAGGTAGATAAGAAAACGGGAGCTCTATTTATCGGATTATATTTTGGTTCCTATGTGATATTATTTACTGTCTTGATATAGATTAACTAATCTTATATTTTTATTGAAATATGAAAACATGATGTTAATAATTACTATCTTATTAATTTTAGTTGGCTTTATCGCGCTGTATTTTGGTTCAAAGCTAGTCATAATTAGTTTAGAAAACGTTGCTAATCGCCTAGGAATCAGTCATTTGATGGTCGGACTTACTATTTTAGCAATTGGTACTAGTTTGCCCGAAATTGCAGTAAGTGTCGCAGGAGGCTTCGATAAATTAACTGGTTTAGATCCTAATATAGATGGAATTGTAGTAGGGAATAAAATTGGTTCTTTTTTTACTCAAATTACACTTATCATAGGGATATTAGGTTTAAGTCAAAATATCATCATTAGCAAATGGGAGTTAAGAAGAGAAGGTGTTATGTTGTTTATATCATTGTTCATTTTTCTCTTGTGCGCTCTTGATGGAGTATTATGTCGTATAGACGCTATAATAATGATAACGTCTTATTTTGCCTACTTAATTTTTATAATCTGGAGTGAAAAAAAAATTGAGAGAGCAGAACCAGAAATTAAATATTCTGAAAAAGAAAGGTTATATAAAGAAGATTTTAAAACAATTCAAAAAGTTTCAAAACCTTCTTCACTTAGAAAAGATATTATAATTTTTACGATTGGGCTATTAATTTTATTAATTGGTGCTGAATTAACTATTATATCTGGTCACGCACTGGCTATACAATTAGGCCTTCCAGGAAGTGTGGTCGGAATTTTCATCGTAGGTGTCGGAACAAGTTTGCCCGAACTTTGCGCAGATTTAACCGCATTACGTAGAGAATCTGAAGGAATGGCTATAGGTGATATATTAGGTTCAAATGTTTGCGATATTTTATTAGCAACTGGTTCAGGTGCTATTATAGCCGATTTTAATGTTGATCCCGTATTAATCTATTTTGATATTCCTATGCTTTTCGTCGCTATTTCTTTGACTCTTCTTTTTTTATGGACTGAAAAAACACTTAAACGATGGGAAGCCGTATTTTTAATTGGTTTTTATGGGTTTTACGCAATAATGAAACTTTCATTTTTTCAATATTAGTTGAGTTTTTCAAGCAGGCATATGGAATTTAAATTTAATTCTAATTTTTGGAGATTTCCATTATAATGTTTATCTTAAAATAAGCTATAAAACTCTTATTTTAAGATAAGGAAATCTCAGATGGAAATCGCAGAATTAAAAGTGGTGAATTAATTAGAAGTGTATTAAATTTTAAAATCTTGATTCATTAATTTAATCAAAAATAAAAAATGGCGAATTATGGAATTCAAAAAAGTAATAATAACTAATTTTATTAAAAAGACTCTTGATATTTATGCAATTGATATTGGTTATACTAGTGAAATAGGTAAAATTAAAATTAGTACAGTTACTGATTTGAGTACAAAGTTTAAAGATTCTGGATTTTTTGATGTTGAACCAGAGTTATTATTATTACCTAAACCAGGTGAACTATTCGAATTAGGTTTAGGACCACTAACATTTAATGATGATGCTACAAAAAATCAACTCCAAATAGGAAGGAATTTTCTGAAAATTATAATAAAGAAGTATGATAACTGGAATAAAGAATATCAAAATATAAAAAAAATTTTTCATAATATTGATAAAGATTAATTATTAATTTAAAGGATTCCTATGGCTCTCTTCTCGAATTTAATGACTTTTATATTTTATATCGTTATAACAAGTATTATTATAACTATTATAGTCTGGAAACTTTCATCTTGGTTTTTAAAAATAACGGGAGCGGAATTCAGCAAGGATAAGAG